>DASYTB010000127.1:0-3706 GCA_036002705.1 Verrucomicrobiia bacterium | reverse complement strand
CAAGAAATGAAGTCGTGACGACGAAAAAGCCCACGCCGATTTTGCGGAGCGGTGTCATGGGAAAGAATTTGCTCACGCCGGGATAAAGCACATAAGAAAAGAGCGGGATGAGCAGGAGCACGAAAACAGGGTTCAGCGTTTGCATTTGCGCGGCGAGGACCTTGTGGCCGAACAGTTCGAAGGACTGCATCTTCTCACCTTGCAGCACCCACCGGGACGCGGTTTGGTCGAACAACGCCCAGAAGAACGGAATGAAAACGAAAATGCTGAGCACGTTCCGCAAAGAGCGCAGTCCCGCGACACTGAAGGTTTCGCGCACGAAATTCATTCCGCCGGGCGGAATATGAATGAAACGGTAGCGCCCGGACCAGAAAACGATGGTCGCTAAAACCATGAGTACGGCCGGGAGGCCGAACGCCCAGGCGGGTCCTTGAGTTTTCAGAAGCACGGGAGTGATGGCCATCGAAAAGGTGGAGCCGAAATTGACCGAAAAATAAAACCAGGAGAAGGCCCGCGGAATGAGATGCTGATTCGTCGCGCCGAATTGGTCGCCAACGTGGGCGCTGACGCATGGCTTGATCCCGCCGGAGCCAATGACGATCAGCCACAAACCGGCGGAAAGCCCGAGGCGGGTGTGATCGAGCGCGAGGATCAGCGGGCCGAAGCAATAGACGGCGGAGAGGCTCAGGATGGTTTTGTATTTGCCGAGGAAGGCATCTGACAGAATCGCGCCGAGAAACGGGAAAAAATACACGCCGAAAAGGAAAATGTGCATCGCCTCGGTGGCTTCGGAATCACTCAGGGGCGCTTTTTGGCCGGAGCGATCCATGAGGTACTGCGTCATGAAGATAACCAGGATGGCGCGGAGCCCGTAGAAAGTGAACCGTTCAGCGGCTTCGTTGCCCACGATGAAGGGAATGCCTGGCGGCATTTTGTCCGTCTTTATGGGCGCGCTGAGATACGGCTTTTTTGGCATGCGCCAAATTACGCGGTGGCGCATCGAATTAACAGCCTTGTCGTTCGTGAGGAGTGGATTCAGTGGATTCACGGAGCTGGCTACCGATAATCGACTCATATAAGCTGCCGTCCGGAACGATGAGTCAGCCGTTAACGATTCTTTACGTGGAGGATGATCCCAATGATGTCCTTTTGGTGGAACGAGCCCTGAAGAAATCCAATGCGCCGGCGCGGCTCTTTGCCGCCGCGGACGGCGACAAGGCACTCGCTTACCTGGGGGGCACGGAGAATTTCGCAGACCGGGAAAAATTTCCATTCCCACAAATTGTCTTGCTCGACCTGAAGATGCCGCGGAAATCGGGCTTCGAGGTGCTCACGTGGATTCGCGGCCACCCGCAGTTGAAGCGCATGGTCGTTATAATTTTCACGTCCTCGCGCCATGATCAGGATGTTAACCGGGCGTTTGAACTGGGCGCAAATTCCTACCTCGTGAAGCCGGTCGGCTTCGAGGCGCTGCTGGAAACGATGCAGGAGGTGACCCGCTACTGGGGTGCGCTGAATCAGTACCCCACGCTCCGATGAAAAACGAAGCGCACCAGCGGCAAGATGCCACTGACCTTCTTTTCGATCCTTTAGGAAGTCGGGAACTCCAGGAAAAAGCGCACCTTTAAACCACTTTCGTGAAATGGCGAGGATTGAAACTCCCACCGTCATTTTCGATTTATTCGAATACTTTTCTGGACAGACGCCAGGGAGTGCTGACTTCAGCCAATGTCCAAAGACATTCCACCGTAACCGGTAAATTGATCGATGAGCCGCGGAAGACCGAGACCGGATTGCCTGATGATTTCGCAACTGCCGTATTTTCCGTGTCGTAATAGCCGAAGGGACCTTCAGGCCTTTGATGCAGGCACAAGAATTGAGTGCACGACTCAAGTCGTGCTCCCCGGAGCCCCAGATAGCACGCCGCGCGCATCCATCGACACCCTTCCGTTAAGTCGTATTTGCGCAGCGCAGCCATAGCGAATCCGAGGAGAAGGTCTTCCATCCAGGCGGCGGCCTTGCGAAGGGTGACCGAACGCTTGCCTAATTGGCTGCTGGCAGAAATCAACCGAAAGAGGTGTTCGCGTGCGCTTCCCACGTCAGCTAATGAAAGGGACCGCGCGAAACGCACGGCTTGGCTTAAAGGGGGCGATGCAGGCCTCGCTACCCGACGCATGCCGTGCATCAATATATATTTGTCGTAAAACGAGATTGCATCCTCGGATTTGCTTCGGGATCGACTCAGGAGAAAAGACTGAGCCTGGCTGACGTATCCGTTGTCATCGTGCAGAAAAGCCACATGCACCTGATATCGCTCAAACAATACCGCGGCCAGGAGTTTCAGAGTGGGCGGCGTTTTTGACCAATCAGCCGCCGCTCTAAAGGTCAATTCGGATCCGATCATCCGAACGGTCGCCGGAAATTCGTCGGCCAACAGCCCTGTCAGGGAATCACAAATCCAGCAGCCCAGAAGAAAGTTGCACCATCTTTCCGGCCCCGTTCCTTTTTCCTTTGCTTCCGAGAGCAAAAGCCCGGACAGCCAGCCACGTGCTCTGACAAATGGACGCAAGGCCCCGGGACCCAGTGCACGCGGCTCCGAAAATCGACGAGTTGGGCTATTCGAGCGTCGTTGACCTGGCATCGGCTTGAATTGATGGAAGCTTCAATTAAGTGAAACGCCTCAGGCGAACAAGGGCCGAGATACAACTCACCAATGTCGTATGGTAGTAGTGTGTAAAACGAAGAAAATCCGGATCAGGCGCGGCGGCCTTTGACTGGGTGGCGGCGTGAATTCTTTGCGCCCACTCCGGTCCTGGGAGAGCGCCATTTCTCTGTTGAATCTTCATTAGCTCCTTCCAGCCTCGCTCGTAAATGATGGAGGCCTCGTTTCCGAGACAGTCCCAGCACAACAATAACTCGGCCAGAAGATCCCAATGATGATCCTGGCAGGCCACAACGATCAACGCCGAAAGCACCTCATTGAGGCGCCGGGAATCGTGAGATGGAAGCGCAACGCCGCTTCGCGTGCCCATCGCGAAGAAATACATCAGCACATGTGTCACGGAATATATATCGTCGTCATGTAAATAGATCGGGCATGGAACGCCGGCCAGGATGCTCCGCCGATAAAGTGAATTCATCGTTGGCAGTGAATGACGGAGGCCAGCCCATTCCGTGCAGAAAACCACTTCCATTAATCGGTAGGGCAAACGTTCGGTGTGCATGACGAGATTAAGTCGCAACAATCGTTCCAGAACCTCCCGCTGTTGCGCGTTCTCTGCACCGACGGCACGGAGCGCAGAATAAACAAGCACCGCCAGAACAAAGTCGATCTGCGAGCGAAGCGGGCGGTCTGAGAATTCGTGGTTGTGTTGAATGGACTTGAGCAGCGCGCTCATTCGGCGGATCCTTCGGCTCTGCCGATCACCCGTCAGCATCACATAAGTCTGAAGTAGCAACGCTAGTTCACCGACCCGTTGTCCGTTGACCATTTCAAAGGCCCGGCCATCTCGAAACGGATCAAAATCTTGTAAATGTCGATCAATCCATGACAACGCCAGTTCGAGCAATCGGACGGTGTCGCCTTTTGTGCTGAGGAAAGTCATCGACGCGCAGCCCCGAGTTCCGATCTGGTTACTGCATCGTGAAACAAATGCCCAAACATCCCACGGAACCCGCCACTCCTGTAAGAGCGTGTTTTAAAATT
>DASYTB010000126.1:0-3661 GCA_036002705.1 Verrucomicrobiia bacterium | reverse complement strand
GGTGCAGGATCTGAGCGGGGGTCACGTTTCCACCGTTACGTATGAATCGCGCGACCCGATCACCAAAACTCTCAGGAGCTTTGGCCTCGATTTGACCGACAATCCGTCGCAAGGGCAGTTGTTGAACCAACTCCGCGGCGAACGGGTGGAAATTCTTTGGCCCGGCAAAATCGCCGGAACGATCGTCGGCATCGAAAAAAGAGAGCAGCGCGTCGATGACAAGAGTGACCGGACAATCCAGAGCGAATACTTGAACGTCCTGACCGACGATGGTTTGCAATCGATCCCCCTGGCGCAGGTGCAAAAGGTGAAGCTTTTGAATGAGCGTTTAAACAGCGAATTGCGCCAGGCCCTCGAAGTGCTGGCCAGCGGGCATGACACGCAGAAGAAAGCCGTTTCTATTGCTTTCGATGGCGAAGGAAAGCGCAAGGTAAGCGTCAGCTACATTGCCCAAACTCCTGTTTGGAAAACGAGCTATCGACTGGTGCTCGGCGACAAAGACAAACCCTTCCTCCAGGGCTGGGCCATCGTCGAAAACACCTCGGATGAGGATTGGGAGAACGCGCGCATCTCACTCGTTTCGGGAAGGCCCATCTCCTTCGTGATGGACCTCTATCAGCCGCTTTACACCACGCGTCCGACCGTGGAACCGGAGCAATATCTTTCGCTCCGGCCGCAGGTTTATGGCGAGGCAATGGAAGCAGAAGCGCTGGACAAGCCCAAACAGGAGGTGGGTCTTGCAGTGGCCGGAGCCAATGGCACGGTCCGCGGAGTTGGTGGAATGGCATTCGCCCCCGGGGCTGCGGACCAAATGGGTCGGCGCAACCTGGCCGAGGCGAAGAAAACGGCCTTACTTACTGACGTTCTCTCCGCCAGCGTCGCCTCGGCCGCCGAGACCAGGGAGGTTGGAGAATTGTTTCAATATGAAATCAAAGCTCCGGTCAGCCTCGCGCGCCAGAAATCTGCCATGCTCCCGATCATTAACGAAACCGTCGCCGGAGACAAACTTTCGATCTACAACCAGAACGTCCAGGCTAAATATCCTTTAAACGGCTTCCGTTTGAAAAACACCACGGCGTTGCATTTGATGCAAGGGCCAATCACGGTTTTCGATGCCGGCACTTACGCGGGTGACGCGCGGATCGAGGACGTCGCGCCGGGTGAGGAGCGCCTTATCAGCTATGGCCTTGATCTAAAAGTCGAAGTCGAACCACAATACAGCGGCAAACCCAATGAACTGCTGACCGTCAAGATCCGAAAGGGAACGCTGATCGCGACCCGCAAAGCCACGGAAGAACACACCTACAACGTCCGCAATCGGGACCAGAAAGAAAAAACCGTCCTGATCGAACATCCGTTTCGCGCCGATTGGCATCTCGCCGAATCAAAAACGAAGCCCGAACGCACCCGCGACATGTACCGCTTTCCAGTAAGCGTCGAGCCGGACAAAACCGCCAAACTCACGGTGCGTGAGGAAAAGCAAGTCGATGAACGCGTGGCTCTGATCAATTCCCCGGATGACACCATTCTCCTTTATGCGCGCTCGCAAAAGGTCTCGCCCAAGGTGCAGGAATCGCTCCGCCAGGTTCTTTCGTTGCGCGAGAAACTGAGCCGCACGACCGCGGAACGAACCCGCAACGAACAACTCCGCGCGGAAATCTCCCAGGAACAAACGCGCATCCGCGAGAACATGCAGCGCCTCAACCAAAGTTCGGACCTTTATACCCGCTACGTCAAAAAGCTCGATCAGCAGGAAACCGACCTGGAGAACCTTCGCCAGCAAATCGAGCAGCTCAAGGACACCGAAACAAAGCAGCAGCGCGACTTGAACGATTATCTGAACAACCTGAGCCTCGATTAAAGAATCGGCGCTCCGATCCGAAAACCCGACGAAGCATCGACAGAGCCAGCCACCCTTGGCGGGGCTGGCGGCAAGCGCGTCTGCTGCCAGCCTTTCAGGCCGAGACCGATATCGCGTTCGACAAACTCCCAGAGAACCACCTTCTTGTTTTTCAAAAACGCCGGACGGGAGCCCAGCTCTTCGCGCACCAGCGTTGAGCCTCCGCCGTCGTTCACCAGCGACATCATCGGCTGTTTAAGTTCTTTGGCGAGATGCGCGATGAATCCGGCCGAGTTGGGTTCGTCGGTTTGGTAGATGCGCATGAAACTGTCCCCCAGCACCAGAACCTCCGCCTCCGCTTCATCTTGATAAAGCTGCGCGTTGTCGCAGCGGACCACTTGCACGGAGGAAACGCCTTCGGGTTTCAGGCTCCGCTCGATGACTGGCGCCTGCATCATCCGCAGGATATCGCCCAGGCGCTGCACGGACGCGGCCTTCTCGCGGTACTCAATGTGCCCCTGCTGAATCCAGCCCAGGCCGGTGAGCTGCCGTGTCGCCGCCTTAGCCGCCAGGGCAACGCCTGCCGGCGACCAATGGGTGTCCTGCGCCAGATAGAGAGGCGCCTCGGCCTTCGAAGCGCTTTGCCGCCGCGCCTCGGTAAATTCTTTGAACAAATCCACGACTTCCACGCTCGCGGCCCGAAGCCTTTCGAGGACGTCGCGCGTCCGCGGCGCCAGCACTCCGCGCGGATTCTCGGCTCGTGAACTCAAGCGATCCGGGTAGATGCTTTCCTTGTTTGGGACGGGCATGACCAACAGATGAATGCCGTAGGCGGCGAGTTGATCGCGAAAATTCACGATGGCCGCTACTGGATCGTTCGTCGCCACGGCGGCTCGCGCCTCCTCCGGCCGCGTAAACATGTACCTCAGCCCGGGCTTGTAGAAATACCACCCAGGCGATCCAAGCACGACCTTTTCTCCCCCCTCCCTGAGCCAGGTGAAATGGGCGAATTGCAGCCAGGGCCGGGTGAGTCGAGCTGCCCAGGCGCCCTTTTCCAAATCGCGCTCGTAAGCGCGCAAATTGACTGCGGTGGGCCAATCGTTGAACACCTCGAACGCTCGTATCCCGGTTTCCTCCCGAGCTTCGATGAGTATCTGAATCAACGGCACTGCGGCGGTAATCCCAAGAAACAGGAAGATCAAAACCCAATTAGGATCGCGAAAGCGTTTCATCGGGCGCTAAAATTGGAAATAAAGGAACGGGTTAAACGCCTGCGAGTACATGACCATGAGCGAAAAGACGAATAGCGGCACGACCACGGCAGTACGCCTCCATGTGACCGGCGACAGCGCCCAGTCGTGCGCCTGCAACGGTTGGAACACGAATACGGCGCAGATCCCTAAAATCAGCAGATAGTAAGGCGTGTAAATCATCGCCCCCAGCAGCGGCGCTGGTTCTGCCGTCGGGCCGAAGCCCAACATGGTTCGGAAATATTCCATCGCGGCGGTCAGGTTGTCCGCGCGAAACAAAACCCAGGAGAAGAGCATGAGAAGAAAGGTGACCCCGATCCGCCCCGGCCTTGGCAGCGCGGAATAAAAGCTCTGTTTGCCTCGCCATCTTTCCAGAACCAGAAGCAATCCGTGATACGCTCCCCAAACGACGAACGTCCATTTTGCACCGTGCCACAGGCCTCCCAGGAGCATCACCACAGCCAGATTGAAGTAGGTACGCCCCTCTCCTTTCCGGTTGCCGCCGAGCGAATAGTACAAGTAGTCCCTCAAAACGCTCGACAACGAGATATGCCAGCGCCGCCAAAGCTCC
>DASYTB010000125.1:0-4155 GCA_036002705.1 Verrucomicrobiia bacterium | reverse complement strand
AAAGCCGTTTCACAAATGGCTTCGTCCTATGGCGCGATTGTCGGGTGCCTCGCCGGACCACTGGTCGGAGGGAAAATCGGACGGCGGCCCGCCTATTTTGGGCTTTGCCTCGCTTCCTTGATCACGTGCCAGTTTCTTTTTCGACACTTCGAGACATATACGCCGGGCCTGGTCTGCACAGTCTTTTTTGCTGGTCTATTCACCGCGGCCTTTTACGGCTGGTTCCCGCTTTACCTGCCGGAGCTTTTTCCCACGCGCGTCCGGGCGACGGGCCAGGGAGTCAGCTACAATACAGGTCGCGTTTTCGCGGCGGTTGGAGCAGTCGGCGCCGGACAACTGGTCGAAGCTCTCGGCAAGAGCTACGCCAAAGCAGGGATCGTGATCACTTTCGTCTATGTAATCGGCCTTATTACCATCTGGCTGGCGCCCGAAACCAAAGGCCAGCCGCTGCCGGAATAATAAGTGGACTTACAGTATCGCTCAGGGTTCGCTCGATACTTCTGCGGCGCGCTCAGGCATTCCTGCATGAAAACTCCTTCGATTCTCGGAACAGATTTGGGACTCGCTCCTGATTTCATCCCGCGCAAGGAGGAATAAGTTACGACATGGCAAGTTTCGCGATCAGCGTAGCCCGGAAAGTTCCCGAAAATATTTCGGGTCAGTTTTTTGTGATGGATAATTGCATCGACTGCGACCTTTGCCGGCAAACCGCGCCGCAGGTTTTCAAACGCCACCACGTCGGCAACGCTGGCCATTCTTATGTTTGGGCCCAACCCGCCACGCCACGCGCCGAAGAGTTGTGTCGCGAAGCGCTGCGAGGCTGCCCCGTGGAAGCGATTGGAACGAATTGGTAGCGCTTTCGCGCCAGTCGCAATCTGCAAGCACCAACCGAACTCTTTTCAGTTAACCCATGCCGAGAGTGCCAAACCTCAGTCCGGCAGCCCGCCTTTGTGAATTAAACCGCTAATCAGAAGGCCAGGCAAAACAACAACAATCCCGCTATCATCCGAAATGACGACGCGATTGCCGCCGGGGCGTAGATAAATGTGTTCTATTGTCGGAACCGGATATTCCTATCCATCCCCAGTTCGCACCGCGAATGGAACGAACGGCGTTATCCGCAGGTGCTTTTTGATATCGCCAACCATACGCCAAGCTTAACTATTCCCAGGGAAGGAGAAAACTCCAGCCCGCCCCAGTCCAACCCACGCGCATCACTGGGCGCATCTTTACAGCCTTTAACTTCGGAACGAACCCCGGGAATTTGAACGCTCTCTTACGGTCGGGCTCAATTCGAGCGGCTACCGTACTGCAACAGAGCCGAGACCGTAGAGGAGCGCGTTTTGCTTTGGTGGTGGATATCGAGCTGCCGCCCCATCGCTCGCCTCGGTAAGGAATAGTCGCAGCTTCAGCTCTCGATCACATTGATCTCGACCGGCTCGACACTCACGCCGAGGCTCTCCAGCCATTTGATCGCCGATTTAATCTCGGAACGTTTGCCTTCCAATTCGAGGCAGACGATCCCGATCTCGTCCGTGACGCTGGCCTGGCGGACATTTGTCATCACCTTGAACTTGTGGCCCAATTCCCACATCACCGGAGTGGTGATGAGCTTGGGTGGATACATCAGCCAAAGACGCATTTTGTCCTCTTGATCGAGGGTCGTCTTGGGCGTGCCGCGAATTGTTTTCTTTTTTGCTGCCGCCATGGTTAGCCCCCGGCAATCGCTGGAATGATGCTGATTTCGTCACCCGTCTTGAGGGGCGTTTCCTGGTTCTGGAGAAAACGGATATCCTCCTCGTTCACATAGACGTTCACGAAACGCCGGATCGCGCCGGTGTCATCGACCAGCCGCTCCTTGATGCCCGGATAGCGGCCCTGCAACTCGGTGATCGCTCCGCCAACGGTGCTGGCGTTGATCTCCACGAGTTCTTCGTTGTTAGTCAATTTCCGCAGAGGAGTTGGAATACGAACTTTCGCCATATAAAAAATCAAGCAACCGCGGTTTTGAGTTCAGCGTCAAGCAGCGCTTCGAATTCGCGCAGGCTCGGACGAATCTCGCGCGGACGCCCCACCTGGCCGGCCACCGCTTCCAGTGTTTTCAAACCGTTGCCGGTAATGCAGAGCACGACCGAATCGTTGGCCGGAATGCTTCCCGAAGCAATCAGCTTTTTCGTCACGCCCACCGTGACCCCGCCCGCGGTTTCAGTGAAAATGCCTTCGCATTCGGCCAGCACCTTGATGCCTTCGCGAATCTCGTCATCGGTCACATCGTCCGCCGCGCCGCCGGTCTCTTTCATGACTTTAAGCGCGTAAAACCCATCCGCGGGCGTGCCGATGGCCAAAGATTTGGCAATCGTATCCGGCTTCACTGGCTTGAAGAAATCCATTCCTGCCTTCTGCGCAGACGAAATCGGCGAACAACCAGTCGCCTGGGCGCCATAAACTCGATACGGGGTTTCGTCCACCAACCCGAGCTTCATCAATTCCTGGTAGCTCTTGTGAATCTTCGTGAGCAAGGAACCGGAAGCCATCGGAACCACCGTATGTTTCGGGAGCTTCCACCCGAGTTGTTCCGCCACTTCAAACCCGATGCTCTTCGAGCCCTCGGCGTAATAGGGCCGCATATTCACATTCACAAAGGCCCAGCCAAATTTTCCGGCGATCTCCGCGCAGAGCCGATTCACTTCGTCATAGTGTCCCTTGATCCCAATGACATTCGCTCCATAAACCAGCGAATTCACAATTTTGCTTTGTTCAAGGTCGGCGGGAATAAAAACATACGATTTCAGGCCCGACGCCGCCGCGTTGGCCGCGACCGAATTCGCGAGATTGCCCGTGGAAGCGCACGCGACGGTGGTGAAGCCGAGTTCACGCGCGCGGCTCAGAGCGACGCTGACCACTCGGTCTTTGAACGAGAGCGTCGGGTAATTTACCGCGTCATTCTTAATCCAGATTTCCCGCACTCCAAGACGCCGGGCCAAACGATCCGCCTTCACGAGCGGCGTGAACCCGACCTGGGCACCGACGGTCGGGTCCTGCGCAATCGGGAGCAACTCACGAAAACGCCACATCGTGTGCGGGCGGGATTCGATCTTCGCGTGCGTGAGGCTCTGTTTGATCCTCGGATAATCGTAAGCAACCTCGAGCGGACCGAAATCAAACTCGCAGACGTGTGTCGCGCTCAGCGGATATTCCCGCCCGCATTCGCGGCACTTCAGTGCCTTCATGAAACCATTACTTTTATCCATGGCTACGGTCTAAACTCGCGAGCCGTTAACGATTAAGCGATATTTTTGGGCAACAAAAAACCCCTTCTCATCGAGTTTGAGAAGAGGTCTGAAATTCCTGCGCGTCTTCTCATTTTCCTCAGTTTCCTGAGCTGGATTTGGCACCTGGACGCTCAAGCTCGCGCTTTGAGCCGGTTGCCGTGGTTTCATCGGGCCAGTCCCTCCGCCACTCTCAATGAGTCCGTAATATCAACGGATGCGGATATAATGATGGATCATGTTTTTCATGTCAATAGCATTTTTTCTCTAGGGCTCTACCGGGCGTTGGCGGACAGGGAACCGATATTGCGAAATTCGAAAGCCTATAGTACTGGACAACCCACATGCTGGGTTCGACCTTCCTTCGCCGCCGACCCAGTGATGCGATTACTCGCTTTAATCGCCTTCGCTGAACGGCAATTGGGAGAGACGTGGTAAACCAGCGAATTCTTCGAAGCAACGAACTGGCTGTCGTCTATCGGCCCGGGAGCCGGACTGGAGTCATCAAACCAGACGGGCGCTGT
Source organism: Verrucomicrobiia bacterium (assembly GCA_036002705.1). Classification (GTDB taxonomy): domain Bacteria; phylum Verrucomicrobiota; class Verrucomicrobiia; order Limisphaerales; family SXQI01; genus DASVNK01. The sequence goes on along the minus strand of DASYTB010000125.1, from coordinate 362 downwards.
CCATGCGCGATCTGGAACGCCATCTTCATTCGCTTGAATGACTTTGAAATAAACGAACTCCGATCCCCCGCTGTAATGAATATCGGAAATCGTCTGCGAGGCGGTCGCCGTCGCGGTCGCGATCGTATTGCCGGCGGCGCTCACAGAATCGAGCATGCTCACCGCGGTCCCGCCTATTTTTCCTGACCAGACCTCGATGGTGTAGGCAGCGCCCGGCTCGTCGTCGTCGCGAATCGAATAGCTGATTTGCAGTTCCGCGCCCATTTGCGGAGCGGGAATAATATCGCCGGAGAGATGGCCGTTCACTTTAAAGACCAGATGAAGATTTTTGTCCTCCGTTGCATAGACGTGCCGCGCTCGCA
>DASYTB010000124.1:0-6577 GCA_036002705.1 Verrucomicrobiia bacterium | reverse complement strand
ATTTCAGAGGAAAACCTCTGCATTACTCTCTTGCCCGTGCGCCGGTTTGGTGAACCCCAGTTTGACAGTTCTGTGACGACCCTGTTGGGAGTTGGGCCGGACCGGGCGCGGCTTTTGGAGAAGCTGGGAATTCGAACGGTGCAGGAGCTTTTGTTGCACCGGCCACGGCGATATGAGGACCGGCGCGTTTTTCAATCCATCGGGGATATCAATGCCCTGGGAGCCGTGACGGTGGAAGGCGAGGTGGTCGAGGTCGGGGTGAAACGCTTCGGTCGCGGCATGAAATCGCTCACGATGGTGATCATTGATGATGGAACGGGACGCCTGCACTGCCGGTGGTGGAATTTGCCGCAGATCGCGAAGAACTTTTACACAGGGCAGCGTTTGCTTGCGACCGGACGTTTGCGCGACCTGAAACCGCGCACCATCGATCATCCGGAGATCGAAGCGGGGGAAAAAGGGGAAGATGAATCGATTCACGCGCGACGGATTGTGCCGGTGTATCCGTTGACCGAGGGCGTTTCGCAGCGCTGGCTGCGCGGGTTGATCTGGCGAGTGCTGGAAAGCGGGATCAACATTCCGGAGAACTATGCGAAAGAGCTGTTCCTGGCGCGGCCCGGATATGGAGAAGCGATCCGCATGCTTCATTTTCCGAAGGAAATGCATGAGACAATCGCCGCGCGCGAACGTCTGGCTCTCGAAGAATTCCTCGTGCTTCAGATCGAAATTCAGACCCGCCGGAAAAATCTTGAGAACAAAGCGCCGCGGCTGGTCTGCCCGGGCGACAATCATCTCATAAAAAAGTTCCTGCCGCTCCTCGGCTATGAATTGACCGGCGCGCAAACGAAAGTTCTGCGCGAAATCCGGCAGGATCTCGCGCGCGGGATTCCGATGCGGCGCCTGCTCCAGGGCGATGTCGGCTCGGGCAAAACCGTCGTGGCCGGATGCAGCGCGTTGATGGCGCTGGAAAGCGGGAAGAGCGTGGCGCTCATGGCACCGACCGAGATTCTCGCCGAACAGCATTTCAAGAATTTTTCACGCTGGTTTCGCGAGCTCGGCGTGCCGGTGAAAATTTGGACGGGCGGATCGAAATCCGACTTAAGTGGCCGCGTTGATCTATTGGGCGGGAAAACCGGACCGATGCTGGTCATCGGGACCCACGCGCTCATCCAAAGGTCTTTCGCGCTGCCCGGCCTCGGCCTGGTGATTATCGATGAGCAGCATCGGTTCGGGGTCGCCCAGCGGGAACAGCTCGTGCGCAAAGGACAATATCCGCACCTGCTGGTCATGACCGCCACGCCGATCCCGCGCACCCTCGGCCTGACGCTTTACGGCGACCTTGATCTATCTCTGCTCGACGAAATGCCCGCCGGTCGCAAGCCGATCCAGACCTTCGTCCGCGGCGAGGAAAAACTGCCGAAGGTCTGGGAATTTGTGCGCGATCACCTCATTCGCGGCGAACAGGCTTACGTCGTTTACGCCCGGGTGGAAGATGAGAGCAGCGGCAAGGCGGTGATCAAGGAGGTGGAAAAGTTGCGCGCCGTTCTCCGGCCTTTGCGCGTCGAGGCGTTGCACGGGCGGATGAGCGGCGAGGAGAAGGAAGCGATCATGCGCGAGTTTGCCGCGAATCGCATCCACGCTCTTGTGGCCAGTTCCGTGATCGAGGTGGGCGTCGATGTTCCCAACGCGACGATCATGGTGATCGAAAACGCGGAGCAGTTTGGCCTCGCTCAACTGCATCAACTCCGCGGCCGGGTGGGGCGGGGGGCAAAACAGTCGTACTGCATTCTCATTTCCCCGGCGAAAAACGACGTCTCGGCCGAGCGTCTCAAAACTCTCGAACAAAGCAATGACGGCTTCAAAATTGCGGAAGCGGACCTGAAATTCCGAGGTCCCGGCGATTTTCTGGGGCACGAGCAGAGCGGCATTCCCAACTTTCGCTTCGGGGATTTGCAGACGGATTTCGATTTGCTCATCGAAGCGCGCCAAATCGCGAGGCAGTTGCTCGCGGCGAAATAGGCGTACGTGAAAAAGCTCTCGAAGGAATGACCTTCGAGAGCCTTGCAAAGCGAAAGGGAACCGAAATCGGTCTTAAGCGGCCTTATCCAAAGCAATTGTCTTGGGCACTGTCTCGCCTTTCAGCATGTTGATGAAATGTTTCATCGCCGGAGAAAGGACCTTGCTCTTTTTATAGATGACCGCCAGCGGCCGATTGAGCGCGCCGTTATCAATCTCGATCGCCTCGAGAGTATGCTTGGCCACTTCCTGCGATACGGTTGTGGCAGGGACGATGGAAATTCCCGCATCGATTTCAACCGCGCGTTTAACCGTCTCAATGTTGTCAAACTCCATGACCGTTTCGACATCGATGCCGGCGTCCTTAAAAGCCTTGTCGATCGCTTTCCGGGTGGGGATATCCGGCTCAAACGCGATGAACTTCTGGCGCGCGAGATCTTTCAAGTCAACATTTTGCGCCTTGGCGAGCGGGTGCTTGGGGTGGCAAATCAAGACGAGCTTTTCCTTGCGGAGCGGCACGATTTCCAGCTTCGGGTCCTTGACCGGGTAAGCCACCAACCCGATATCATCCGCGTTGCCGAGAATATCCTCATAGACCTGGTTGGAACGGCGATACTCGACGTGAACATTCACGGTCGGGTAGGTCTTGAGGAACTTCTTCATGTAGGCCGGGAGATCATGAAGTCCGATGCTATAGATGGTGGAAACGCGAACCGTTCCGGACACGACGTCTCGCACTTCTTGCAGCTTGTTAAACAGCGAATCGTAGGTGTTGATAAGCTGTTTCGCGTAATCGTACAGAATCTCGCCCTCCCGAGTGAGCCGGAATTTCTTCTTGCTCCTCTCGATGAGCAGGCTGCGAAAGGTGCGCTCGAGGGCGCTGACTTGCTGGCTGACCGCCGATTGGGTGATTTGGTTGATTTGGGCAGCTTTGGTAAAACTTTCTGTTTCCGCCAGGTCACAAAACACTTTTAAACTCTCTATCTGCATGTCATTGACTCACTTTAACTAGGGATCAATCAGTTACCTCCGACGAAACTATCGTTTCAAAAGGAATTATGCCTTTTCCACTTCTGCCGAAAGGACTTGCTTAACTTTCCTTAATAAGTCCTGGCTCGCAAATGGTTTTTGCAAATAGTTTTGTTCCTCTTCAGTTGAGGGCGGACGGACAAAGCCGCTCGCGCAGATGATCTTGACATTCGGTGACAGGCGGCGAAGCCGCTCGATCAGTTCACGTCCGCTCATTTGTGGCATTACAAGGTCTGTAATAACAAGATCAATTTCCGCGGTTTTTTCCGCGAAAATATTCAACGCGCTCGCCCCATTATTCGCGGTCAATACACGATACCCAAAAGAACTCAGAACCATCTCACCCATGGTGAGGAGCAGATCCTCGTCATCGATCATGAGGATCGTCTGATTTCCACTCAAATCACCAGTTTCCGGTACGCGATCGTAGACGACTCTTTTTTGGGCTGGCGAATAGACGCGGACGGAAGTTCCTTTATTCAGTTCACTGGCAACGGCCACGCTGCCCCCATGATTGGTGACAATCCCGTAAACCCAGGCCAAGCCCAGCCCGCGGTGGCCCAGACTCTTTTTCGTCGTGAAAAACGGCTCGAAAATACGCGGTAAAACATCCCCGGGAATCCCTTTTCCGGCATCGGAAATTTCAATGCAGAGATAAGCCCCCGGGGCGACCCGGATGCCTCCGTCCTTCAACGGTTCCGTCACGTCGAGGTTCCGCGTGGCGACCTTGACCGTCCCCGAAGAATCCATGGCCTGGACGGCGTTTTCGAGGATTTTAACAAAAGCCTGCTGCATTTTGGCTTCGTCGAAACTCGCGACGTAAGGGCGATTCTCCAGATCGAGCTTCCAGTGGACGCTGGCGGGTTGAGTTTCCTTAAAGTAATCGATAGTACGACGCAGGACATCATTCAAGTTGCCGCTGGTTTGCGCCCGCACGTCTTTTTCCTGGCGGCTGAAAGCCGCCAGGTCGTGAGCAATTTCCGCGGCCCTTTGGGCGGATTTTTCGATTTCAACGAGAGAGCCGCGGAGCGGGCTTTTCGGTTCGAGCTTCCCAAGGAGGAGTGAGGAGTGTCCCAGAATGCTCGTGAGAGCATTGTTAAAATCGAGTGCGACGGTCCGGATCAATTGCATCGCGCAATCCAGCTTCTGTTTCTGCGCCAGGCTTGCTTCCATGACGGCGGGAGCCTGCTCGCTCCGGGTCGGGCCCTCGGCTGGGGATGGTGGGTTCTGGGAGGATTCTTCCTCCCGCGCGCTGGTCTTGAAAATCTGGAGCAGGTAGAGGTCCTCGCCGTCCGCGTTCACTGTGCAGACATGAGTCTGATACGTGCAGGTGCTTCCATCGCGGCCTTTGAACCGCAACTCGACGGGCTTCCCGTTCAGCTCCTCGAAAGCAGCAAAAAACTCTCCCGGAGTTTGTTCATTTTCGCGGGACCAGACGGATTGGCCCAGGTTAGGGCGGGTCAGCAGAATCTGTCCGAAAATCGTTTTCGCCCCAATGCTGAAGGCTCGAATCCCGCCGCTGGCATCAACCAGCAGCGAAGGCCAGTTAGCGTTCTCGAGAGCGAAAACTGTTTCGGATTTCGTCATTAAACCGTGAACGGGCAAAGTAATTCCTGTGACCTGATTCTCAAAGTTTTTCTACCCGCCCTTTGGCCCCTTTTCTCGGGTTCCCGAGGAAATGCTCTGCCTCTTCGCGGCCTTGTCTTTCGGGCCGGGAAAGCGAACGGGCGAATCGTTGGCCACTTTAAATTTACTCCTGGTCCCAGCAAAAATCATGAACCATCGAGCGGCCGCTGCGGCGCTTTGGCGTCCATTGGCCAGCACATCGGCATGGGACAGCTTTTGGTTCCGCATTCCGGCGGCGTAATTGGTGATGCAGGAGAGCGCGGCCACTTCAATTCCCGACGCCCGGGCCATCAGCACCTCGGGAATGGTGCTCATGCCCACCGCGTCGGCGCCCCACTGGCGAAACATGCGGATTTCGGCGGGTGTTTCATAGCTCGGGCCGGAGACTCCCAGGTAAATTCCCTCGTGCAGCCGAACACGGGCGGCGCGTCCCGCCATAATCAATTCGCTGCGTAACCGAGGCGAGTAAGCATCGCTGAGATCGAGGAACGCGGTCAGGTCGCCGCAACCGCGCAGCGGATTGGCTCCCGTGAAGTTAATATGGTCGGTAAAAAGCATGAAATCTCCAGGGCGGTAACTGGAATTAAGGCCGCCGGCTGCATTTGTCAGAAGCAACTCCTCGACGCCCAGCGCAGCCAAAACTCTCGTTGGAAACATAACCGCATCCATGGCGTGGCCTTCGTAAAAGTGCGCCCTTCCGCTGCAGATCCAAACCCGCAGAGTCCCGATTTCCGCGAGCAAAAGACGGCCAGCATGCCCCTCCACCTTCGGCTGAGGAAATCCTGGCAATTGATCAAAACCAATGGCTGCGAGGATCTTAAAGCTCGGTAGAACAGCTTCGAACCCACTGCCAAGGATCAGCGCCAACTTCGGCCACTCACCGCCAGACGAATGCCCCAGGATGCCCTGAATCCGTCCAAGGCACTTCTCGACCAGCTCACTGCATCTATCGGTTTTTTCAGGCAAGTCTTGATTCACGGATGCCCGCCGATCATTGCATCTTGAGCAGCTCCGGTTCCGTCCAGGCTTCCGCGCGTTGGCCTGTTTCGGCGCGGACCCTGGCGACAAAGCCGGGGCTGACCGGTGAGGCGGTGTGCCCCCACTCGCGACGGACAAAGGTCAGCAATGAAGCGAGGTCTTCGTCGCCAAGAATGTTCAGCGGCGGCATTTCGAGCTCCCATTTTTTTCCTTTAATGTTAAGCGGCCCGCGCACGCCTAATAACGCAATCCGCGCCAGGCGCTCCGGTGAACCGACCACAAAATCCGAATCGACCAGCGGCGGGGCCAAGCCGTCCAACCCAAGGCCAGTCGGTTGATGACATGCGCCGCAGATGATCAGGTACTGGCTCTTTCCCGCCTCAAAGCGCTTCTGCTCTTCGGGCGTAAGCGGCTTGACGGCCACCTCGGTATAACCCGGTTTTCCCGGCCAGACCAGGAGGCGCGACACGTTGTCGAGACGCTGTTTGAGACCGGGATCGCCAGCGCTGCTCAGCCTGGCCAGAGCGGCAGGCTCGGACGCAAACCGCAACGGCTTCGCGGGCGCAGTATCGCGGCCCTTCGTTTTCGTCGGACCGAGCGAGGCAATTCCATCGAGCATCGTATATTGCCGCCACCCAGGTTTTTGATCAGCTATCGTGTCGAGAAGGTCGGTAACCGTTTTCGCGTCGCGCGATTGAGCAACGCATTCTGCCAGTTCTCGAACCGTCCGCTCGCGCGCGGCCGTCTTCTCCGCCCAGTTTGGGCGAGCCAGGAGCTGCTTTAAAAACTTCAACTCGCGGCCTTGCAGCCCGGAAATCGCCGCGTCTCGAATAAGCGAATGCTCCGCCCGCCGATCCAGCAAATCGAGCATGGCTGCCTCGGCTTCGGACGATTTCGATTCGCCGAGTGAAAAAACGACCTGCAACTG
>DASYTB010000123.1:0-6755 GCA_036002705.1 Verrucomicrobiia bacterium | reverse complement strand
CGAGCTTTTCTCGATCGGCACCGTCGGTTGCCAGGAGCTGGACGCAAAAGAGAAATGCGAGAACTGCCAAATTCATTTGTTCCGTCATGATAATGCCAGAACTTCGAGGGATCAAAATCGAAGGGAAAGATTCCACTAACTCGGATATTTCACAGTCGCGCGTATCTCTCATTAACACCGTGGCTTCAGCCCGGTGCACAAATGCGCGTTCGATGCAAAAACTGTTTTAACAGTTTGCGGACACGAAGAAGCCGTTAAAACGGCTGATGCGATCAGATTGGGCCGTCGGCACCGGGCTGAAACCGCGGTGTTAACGAGAAGTGCTCTGATGATTTGCGAAATATGGAGGCTGAAGCCTTTGTCACGTCCGCCAGACTCCGGTCTCGGCAGCGACAGCGAGTTGGTGAACGGTAACTCCGAGCACGTCCGGAAGCGAGCCCTCCAAGACTCTCTTCCAGGCATTCTCAACGAGTGACATCGGCCTGGCTTCGTTCAGAACGACGCACTGTTCTCGCATTTACCATGTTCCCCATCCCTCGGCCTTTGTCGTTGCGGCCCCTCCCGCGCAATCCGGACGAAATATTTCACCCGATTCCATCGGCAACGCCCGTCATTTCGCGAATTGCGCAAATTTCATTCACCTGATTCCGCCCGTTTTCCCGAGAGGAAAACAAGAGGTTCAATCACCGCCGCCCCGTATTTTCAGAATCTATCGAGTTCCATCGTTTTCAGCCTCGGTTCTGTCCGGGGGCCCCATGCTCCAACTTCCATTCACAAAAACTTGTGCATGCATACACAGCCGATTTTCCCAAAAAACCCGTGCAACCATCTCCCCTCAAAAAGGTTCCGCCGATTTTCACAAAACTGCAGTCAACATTTCCATCCACAGCCCGAAACCGCTCATCTCTTTGACACGCTACCCCCAGAGGCTATCCTCTCGTTGTAAGTTTTCGTTTTCCAACGAGGAGTTTGGGAAGCTCTGTATGAGAGAAGAGGAATCGCCGCCGGGCACCATGAACCTGGCTTTTTTGGAGGGCTTGTACGCTGATTATCTGCGGAATCCTTCGTCTGTTTCCTCCGATTGGCAGGAATATTTTAGCCAGATTCGCAATGGGGATCATGCGAGTGAACATGGGTTCGCTCCTGATTTTCCGCGCACCAGCGTTTTCAATCCACCCATTGCCCTGCCTGCTTCGGAGCGGGTCTCCCGCGCGGCGGTTGAGGAGGAAAGCACGAATCTCCAGGACCGGGTCGATCAACTGATTCGTGCTTATCGAATTTGCGGACACCTGATCGCACAGATCGATCCGCTGAGCCTGCCGCGTCCTGTTCCTACGGAACTCGATCCCGCCTACTACGGCTTCACCGAAGCGGATATGGATCGCCGGTTTTCCTGCGAAACGATGCATTGCCGGGGGTTTCTGACCTTGCGGCAGATTATCGAGCGGCTCCGGAACACGTATTGCCGCACCATCGGCGTGGAATATATGCACATCGATGATCTGAGCATTCGCTCCTGGCTCCAGGAGCGGATGGAACCGACCGAAAATCGGGTCGAGATCACCCGCAAGGAGCAGCTCCGGATTCTGACCCGTCTTACGGATGCCGTGACTTTCGAGGAATTCATTCGCAAAAAATTCATTGGCGCGAAAAGCTTCTCGCTCGAGGGCTCGGAAAGCCTCGTTCCGCTGCTCGACCTCGCGATTGAAAAGGCCGGCGACCAAGGTGTGCAGGAGGTGGTGCTCGGAATGGCGCATCGCGGCCGTCTGAACGTCCTGTGTAACATTATGGGCAAGAGTCCGGGGGAGATTTTCCGTGAGTTCGGAGAACTCGATGCTCAGGCGTACAGCGGTTCGGGCGATGTGAAGTATCACAAGGGGTATAGCAATGATTGGCGCACGCTTTCCAAGAAAACGGTTCACATTTCTCTTTGCTTCAACCCGAGCCATCTTGAGTTCGTGAATCCCGTGGCGCTCGGGCGCATGCGAGCGAAACAGGATCGCGTGGGCGATACGGAACGTTCAAAAGGTCTGACGATTCTGATTCACGGCGATGCCGCCTTCGCGGGCCAGGGGGTTGTCCAGGAAAGCCTGAACCTCTCCCAACTGAAGGGCTACACGGTAGGGGGAACGCTGCACATTGTTGTTAACAACCAGATCGGTTTTACCACCAGCCCTTCCGAAGGTCGTTCGACGACCTATGCCACGGATGTGGCGAAGATGCTGCCAATCCCGATTTTTCACGTGAACGGCGAAGATCCGGAAGCGGTGGCCCAATGTGTTCGGCTGGCGCTGGATTATCGCGCCACCTTCAAACGCGACGTGGTGATTGATATGTATGGCTACCGGCGGCTCGGTCACAACGAGGCGGACGAGCCGTCATTCACTCAACCGTTGCTCTACAAAGCCATTGAAAAGCGAAAGCCCGTGCGAGAGGGGTATCTTGAGCATCTGCTCAAGCTCGGGGAATTGAGCCAGAAGGACGCGAACCGCATCTGGCAGAGCCGCCAGGACCATTTCGAAAAGGAGTTCGCCGAATCGAAGGCCGCCGATTACATCCCGCCGACGCCAATTCCTCGAAGCACATGGAAAGGTTATTACGGAGGGTCCGAGTCCAGCGCGAAAGAAATCAACACGGGTTATCCAAAGGACCGGCTCATTCAGCTCTTGCGCGCGCAGACCGAACTGCCGCCTGATTTCCACCCCCATCCTAAAATCGAAAAGTTCCTGGCGAATCGAAAGAAGATGGCCGACGGCGAAGCGGCGCTTGACTGGAGCGCGGCGGAAGCGCTGGCCTTCGGCAGCTTGTCGGTGGACGGCGCGCGCATTCGTTTAAGCGGGCAGGATGTGGGGCGCGGTACGTTCAGTCATCGGCACTCGGTGTTGCATGATTACGAAGATGGACAAACCTATGTTCCGCTCCAGCATCTCTCGCCGGACCAGGCGCCGGTGGAAATCTTTAACAGCCCGCTTTCGGAAGTCGGGGTGCTTGGGTTCGAATATGGTTACAGTCTGGATCGCCCGCGCGCGCTGGTCGTTTGGGAAGCCCAGTTTGGCGACTTTTGCAACGTCGCCCAGGTGATTGTGGATCAATTTATTGCCAGCGCGGAGGACAAATGGAGACGCCTGAGCGCGCTGGTGCTTTTGCTGCCCCATGGCTACGAAGGGCAGGGCCCGGAGCACTCGAGCGCCCGCCTGGAGCGCTTCCTGGCTCTGGCCGCCGAGGACAACATGCAGGTGGTCTATCCATCGACTCCTGCGCAATATTTCCATTTAATGCGACGGCAATTCCTGCGCCAGTGGCGAAAGCCGCTCATTGTGATGTCGCCCAAAAGCCTCCTGCGGCAGCCCGATGTTCATTCGAGCCTCGATGATTGTGCGAAAGGCCAGTTCCAGCGGGTGATCCCGGATGATTTGAAACGTCCAGGGGACCAGGTAAAGCGAATCCTGCTCTGCACGGGCAAAATTTATTACGAACTGCGGAAGCGCCGGGCCGATCTCAAGCGTGACGATGTCGCCATCGTCCGGATCGAACAGTTATATCCACTCCGCCGCGAAGTTCTCGAAAGCGATCTGGCTTCATATCCGGCGGGCATTCCGGCCTTCTGGGTGCAGGAAGAGCCGGAGAACATGGGGCCCTGGCGCTACATGCGAGTGAACTTTGGCCAGAAGCTGTTTGAGAGATTTCCGTTTTCCGGTATCTACCGCGAGGCTTCGGCCAGCCCCGCGACCGGTTCCGCGATTTATCACAAAAAGGAGCAGGAGAGAATCCTGGCGGACGCCTTCGAGCAGGGCTCCGCCACTCCCGCGACGATTCCCGGAGAGAAGTAAGGGACGACCGGATAAGGAATAACGATTCTATATTCACATGGAAATTGAACTCAAGGTGCCTGCGGTTGGTGAATCGATTACTGAGGTCGAAATCGGCCAGTGGCTGAAAAATGAGGGCGATCGCGTCTCCAAAGATGAAAATGTTGTCGCTCTCGAATCCGAAAAAACGACTCTTGAACTTCCCGCGCCTGCCGCGGGTGTCATCGGAAAGATTCTCAAGCGAAAGGGCGAAACCGCCAAAATCGGGGATATCATCGGGACGATTCAACAGGATGGTGCTGCCGGAAAAACCGAGACCCAAAAACAGGAATTCTCACCCGCGCCAACCGAAAAATTCGAGAAAGAACCAAGAGTCATGCCTGCGGCCGCTCGAATCATGAGCGAGCGCGGCATCAAGCTGGAGGAAGTCCAGGGAACCGGTCCGGGTGGAAGGATTCTAAAAGAGGACGTCCTGAAATACACCGAAGCAAAGGACAAGCCCGCGCCTTCACAAGCAGCCGCTCCCAGCACACCGCCGGCCTCCGCGCCACCTCTCACCTCTCACCTCTCACCGCCCCCGGGCCCGGCCTCACCTCTACACGCCCCCGCAGACATCACCATGGAAGTTCCAACGGCCTTCCGTCAGGAACAAGTCGTTCCCATGACGCGGCTCCGGAGAACATTGGCGGAACGATTGGTTCAGGCCCAGCACACCGCCGCTTTGCTCACGACCTTTAACGAGGTGGACATGAGCCAGGTAATGAACCTGCGCAAGGAATACCAGGAAAGCTTCACGCAAAAGTATGGGATCAAACTTGGATTCATGTCTTTTTTCGTCAAGGCCTGCATCGACGCCCTGCACTCGATTCCGGCCGTGAACGCGGAGATTCGCGGAACAGATATCCTTTATCGCAACTACTTTGATATCGGGGTTGCGGTCGGAGGCGGACGAGGCCTGGTCGTCCCCGTCCTGCGCAACGCTGAGCGGATGAGCTTTGCCCAGATCGAATTGGCCATTGCCGATTTCGCCAAACGCGCCAAAGAAAACAAACTTAAGCTCGAAGAACTTCAAGGCGGCACCTTCACGATCAGTAACGGCGGCATTTACGGCTCGCTCCTCTCGACGCCAATCATCAATCCGCCGCAGAGCGGGATTTTAGGAATGCACGCGATTCAGGAACGTCCCATTGCCCTTGGCGGCCAGGTCGTGATTCGTCCCATGATGTACATCGCCCTCACTTACGATCACCGGGTTGTGGACGGCCGCGAAGCCGTGACGTTCCTCAAACGAATCAAAGAGGTGATCGAAAACCCGACGCGGATACTTTTGGAAGTGTAGGGATTCAGGACTAGGCGAGCATTGCTTCTTCCCAGTCCGTCTTGACCGCCTCGGCTTTGCTCAAATCGGCATCGTTCTGCACCCAAAGCTCGGGCCATGTTTCAGTCCACGGGATTTCTGGTGCCAGACCGGACAATATTTCGTTCTTCAGAAAACAGTCGATCCCGTCGCGTTCGAGCATGTCTTTGAGCTGGCTCACGACGATGAGATTGGGTGCACTGAACAGCATTTTCATGAGGCGAGGCTATATGAATTCATGTTATCTACAAGCTTGGACAAAGGAGCAGGATGTTGCTCACTCGATCTGAAGTGGATTGTAAAAGGCTTCGTTGAAGTATATTTTTCGATGTTGGAATTTGGAAACCGTTTAAAGCTCAGGCTGTACACAATCCCTTTGGTTGGAAGCGCTTCGGCACACTACCCCTTGTGGCTGGCGAGGCGTTTTTTCACGCAGAATAAGTTTGTATTCCAGGGTAGAAATTCGTAAGTTTTCTTTTTGCTCGATGGGGTGGAAGTCGAAGCTGAAATTCAGCACTCCCAGGATTTCTCAAGATGATTATGTCAGAAGGTGCGGACAAGTACGATGCGTCCAAAATCGATAAGCTGGAAGGGCTCGAAGCCGTCCGGAAACGCCCCGGAATGTACATTGGCGATCCTGATGAACGCGGGCTGCACCATTGCGTTTTCGAGGTGCTGGATAATTCGATTGACGAGCATCTGGCTGGGTTCTGCACTCATATCGACGTAGCGATCCATGTTGATGGTTCTGTCTCCATTCGTGACAATGGCCGCGGAATCCCCGTCGATAACCACCCGAAGTTTAATATTCCGGCGGTTGAGCTGGTATTAACCAATCTGCATGCGGGAGGGAAATTCGGTCAAGGCGCTTATAAGTATTCCGGGGGTCTGCATGGGGTGGGCGCCAAATGCGTGAACGCGCTTTCCGATTGGTTTACGGTCGAAGTCTATCGCGATGGACAGGTTTACACGATGTCCTTCGAGCGCGGGAAAACGACGAAGAGGCTGGAGGTTATTGGCAAGAGCAAGGAAACGGGAACGCTCATTACGTTTAAGCCTGATGCAACGATTTTCACGATCACTACCGAGTTCAAGTTCGATATCCTGGCCAATCGCCTCCGCGAGTTGGCCTTCCTGAATCCGGGCGTGGAAATCGTTCTCAAGGACGAACGGAACGAGAAGGAGGAGCGCTTCTTTTACCGCGATGGGATCGAGGAATTCGTGAAGCAGCTCGGGAAAAACAAGCAGGTGCTGCATCCCAAAGCGATCGTGATCGCCGGAAAGCGAGAGATTACGGTTGATGGAAGAAACGAAGATGTCTTTGTCGATTGCGTTTTGCAGTATAACGATAGCTATATCGACCAGATTCTTTGCTTCGCCAATTCAATTCCGAATCCGGATGGCGGGACGCACCTGACGGGTTTCCGCAGCGCCTTGACGCGCGCGATCAATCAATATTCAAAGGCCAACAATCTCATTAAAGAAAAGGACCCGGCGATTTCCGGCGATGACGTGCGCGAAGGCCTGGTTTGCGTGCTGAGCGTCAAATTACCCCACCCGCGCTTCGAATCTCAAACCAAGGTGAAGCT
>DASYTB010000122.1:0-17097 GCA_036002705.1 Verrucomicrobiia bacterium | reverse complement strand
CGAAGGCGCTCGATTTCGGTGAGCAGGGAGGATTCGTTCTCCAGTTCCGTGACTTTGAAATCACCGGTCGTAAGATCGACCACCGCGAGGCCAAAACATTTGTTCAGCGGATAGATGGAGGCGAGAAAGTTGTTTCGCTCCGCTGCGAGCATCCGCTCATCGAAGTGCGTGCCCGGACTGAGAATCTGAGTGACCTCTCGTTTTACCAGTTGGCCCGGTTTCGCGTCCTCCATCTGATCGCAAATGGCCACTTTCTTCCCGGCTTTGAGCAGGCGCGCGATGTAGCCTTGCGCCGCGTGAAAGGGAATTCCACACATCGGGATAATTCCGCGCTTCGTTAAGGCCACATTCAGCAACTGCGCCCCGGCTTGCGCATCCTCGAAAAACATTTCGTAGAAATCGCCCAACCGGAAAAGCAAAAGCGCGTCCTTGGGCAGTTCGCTCTTGATCCGGCGATACTGTGCCATCATCGGCGTGAGTTGCGTTTCGTTCGATGGATTGGCCATCGCGAGAAGTGTACGCGTGAAAACGCTGATGGGAATTGGAAAGTTCTGATCAACGTGGAGTCTCGGTGGCGTGTTTCCATCACGCAAGCGCCCAAAGGTCAGTTGCGCCCCGAAAAACGGGACGCGGTGGACCGCGCCCGACCGCGATCGGCGGACAATCAATCTATTCTATAAAGATTGGTTTTGGTGCGGAGGATCAAGGAGTTCCTTGTGACGGCGGGGCTGGACATGAAGCCGTCGCTTAACTGATTTTTTGCGAGCACTTTGAATTCACGCCCGGCTTCGATAACGGTCGTGCGGCCATCCTGATCGAAGAAATAGACGCGACCGGCACCGGCGATGGGCGCGGCGGAATATTCACCGCCGATCCGTTCGTTCCAGACAACGTTGCCTGTTTTTGCTTCAACGCAACTGGCGATCCCGCCATCATCCACCATGAAAAGCAGATCGCCGAAGAGGACAGGTGAGGAGCGGGTGGGAACATTTTTCCTGAGCTTCCAAACCACGTGGCTGGTTGTGACATTTCCGCTTCCTCCCGGTTTGATGGCCCAGAGCTCGCTCTTAGAATGACCCATGGAAACGAAGATCATTCCGAGGCCGACGCTCGGGCGTCCGCTGCCGGAATGCATCCGGCGTTCTTCGACATGCCATAGCTCCTTGCCGGTATCGGGTTCGTAGGCATAGACCGCTTTCGAACCGTGGCTGATGAGGATTGGCCCCTCACCGAAATTGTGAACCACGGGCGTGGAAAACGCTTTACGAAAATCGCCATCGGCCTGGGGCTTTCCTTCCGGCGTGAGGTCCTGGAAATCAATCGAGCGATTTGTCTTCCAAACGGTTTGGCCCGTCTTTTTGTCGAGCGCGATCACGTATTGAAAATCGCTGCCGTCGAAATTCATGATCAAAAGGTCGTGATAAAGGATCGGCGAAGAACCAGCGCCGCGAAAATGATTGCATTGAAGGTCGCGCCGTTCCCAGAGCATTTTGCCCGTTTCAGAATCCAGGGCGGACGTTCCTGGCGAGCCGAACGTGACGTAAACGCGGCCAGGTTCGAGCACGGGCGTGGGCGAGGCGTAGCTGTTGAAGGGATGCGCGTATTGTGGGTTCTCCACATCAAAGAGTTTAAGATCGTGGATGATCTTGCCCTTCTCCGCATCGACGCAAAGCGCGAATAGTTCCGTGCCCTTTTCGTTGGCGGAGCTGAGCCAAATGCGATTTCCGTCGATCACGGGCGAGGACCAGGCGCGGCCGTGAATGGCGGTTTTCCAACGAACGTTTGTCTCTTCAGTCCAGTTGAGCGGAAGAGATTTCGCCGCCACCATCCCCTGCCCTGTTGGCCCGCGAAACTCGGGCCAGTCGAGATCTGACGCGCAAAGATGAGCACTGCAAAGAATCGGCAGCAACAGGTAACGTGCAGAGATCATGTGGACAAAACTTTACGCAACCGCCGCAGGCTTGCAATCATCGGCGCGATTAAAATTGTGTAACCGCCCCAGCCATTGCGGCGGAACGAATCCCCCGCCAAGCTTTCTTGCACTATGGCTCGATGGTGAAGCGGCTCGGCAGAACCTCGCACCACCAAACTGAGGAAAACTGAGCCGTTACCAAAATTCCGTATCCGCCGGGCCGTTTGAAGCGGCTATTGTTCAGGTGGATATCTCCACAGCCAATCCCCAGATCTGATATCCTGCTGAGGAAACGGCTGCTGGGTCAGAACTGGATTGCCACCGTCGTCGCGCTGGTTCCATCCGACGGAGTAGAGAAGAAATTGGCCACTCGGCTGCAGGGAATATTTAAACAGCTCTCCGGTGATGCAGTCTTGTGGAATCGTCTTGATACAATCCGGGATGAGAAGAGACAACTGTGCGGGAAATGCTCCATGCTTCTGCCACCACTGTTCGACAGCGCAGGCAATCACGGCCTGGTCGAGTGAGACCTGCGCGTGCGCCAGGTCGGGCGGCAAATCGGTGAAGCATTGCACCACGCGCGGTAAGACCATGTGGAAAATGGGATCCATTGTGACGCCGCAATTTCGGGTGGCCTGGGAAAGGCGGGAAGCTTTCGCCGGAAAAACGCGATGCGCTGCTGAGTCCACGATCGGCAGTAAATCATTCTCGGACAGCATCAACAAGCCCGCTTGATTCAGCCACTTCCAGCCGTCTGGATAAATTTTTGCGGCAAATAAAGCTCCCCGGGAAGCCCATCCGGGAAAGAAGCCTTTCCGTAATTCGGTATAGCCGTTCCAGAAATCGGCTGCGGAAACAACCTCGTCGCGGACGATGCGCGGATATTCGGAGAGCAGGTCGATTTCGAGACAGGTCTGCAAATCTATTAACTGGCTCGCGTCCCATTGATGACGCGCCAGCCCCTCCCAAACCGGCTGAAGCGCATCGCGAATAATTTCGAATCTGGCCCGAGCCGGGTAGTAACCAGTCTGGCTCATGAGAGCCGCCGCCAGTCTCAGGATCAAATGGACATCAGCGAGAGCGGCACGTTGATCGCCGATTTGGAGTTCAGCGGAGGCACGGAGTTGGAGAATCTCCGCGATGTTTTCGAGCACCCGCTGATGCCACCCGATGGCGCCCCATCCTTCCTCGTAATGAATCGGGAAATGGGAATAAGGGCGCGGGGCGAGCTTTTCGATCTCCGGCAATTCCGGATCAAACAACGTGAGCGCGGAGAGGACTGCGACCGGCGGTGCGCCGGTCAAAGAAACGGAGGTAAAATTTGCGTTGGTCTGATAAAACTTCTGCCAGGCGGTTAGGTCGGTGGATTGCTGCAGCGCCCAGGTGGCACGCGGCTGGTTTGTGCTCGCCGACCAGCGATCCCCGGTGACCGTGATGCTAACGAGGCTTCGCCAGGCTTTGGGATCGCCCCAAATCACATTGCCGAAAGCGTCTCGGCGATAATCGAAGAGAGGCTTGAAGATCGCGCCTGCCCCGAAATTCTCCCGGTCCGGGACCAGGGCTGGCGGAATGGGCCGCGTGAGGACCTTCTCGCCGAGAAGAGCATAGGCCTTTTCGACCTGGCGCCACGCGCGCAGGCCGCGCCATTTCTCCTCGCCGTAGAAAAGGAGAATCAGAGCCGCCGCGACGCTTCCAGTGAGGGCAGCTCGCCTGGTCCATCGGATCGCCACATCAAATGGCCTTATTTCCTTTTTTCCAAATTGGTCCGCCGCGACCGATCGAAACTCGCGGGCAACTTTGCGCCAGAAAAAAACAATCAGCAGAAACGCATTGGCGACTTCCAGGAGAAAACCAGCCAGGATACAAAACCAGGCCCAAATAAAATCGACCTGGGAGAATCCCATCCAATCGGCCAGGATCAAAATGAATGCATAGATGGGCAACGGCGGAAGAATAACGATGGCGAGCGTGATCCAGGGCGCCATCGCGGGCCGACGCGTCCTCAGCCCGATCCACATTCCCACCCAGGCGAGGGCCATCCAGTCGAGCGCGATGACCAGAGCGCTGCCAATGATGATCGTCACCATACAAAGGACCGGCCAGAGCCCGACGCCATCGTTTTGGAACTTTACAACTACTGTTTGGAACACGACCCAGGCACCGCCCGGAATTCCCTCCTGCATCCCAGCCATGATGAGAAACGACCAGAGGATTAACGCGTTGAGGAAGGTGACCGCGAGGACGGGCCCGCCGAGTTGCCGCGATAAAGCCAGCCATTGGCCACGGATGATTTGCGGAACGCTGAGCGGCGTGACGAGAAATAACTCGAAGGATCCCAGTTTCCTGTCTTCCGCGAGCCGGCAGGAGGAAAGTGCGGCGAACTTGAAAAGCAAGACCGCGTGGAGCGCAACGGCCGCCCACGTCCATGCCGCGGTCAGTCCGATGAGCTCCTGAAATCTTCCGCCAAGAAATCGAGCCAGGAATTTCTCGGACGCGAACGAAGCCAGCAGTCCCGCCCCGACCGCAAGCAGGAGAAAGCTGACGGATTCGTGCGATTTGCGCGAAGCGAGCCAAAAGAACGGATTTCGGTTCAAAGCTTGAATTCTGCCCAACCGGGCCAGACTGAATCCCCGCCAGAAGAACAACCCGGGAGATTTCCCTAAGTGACCAGCACCAGTCCGGTCTTTCCAGGTCCGCGGCAACAGCAGGCAGGAAAAAAACAGCAACAACGCGCTGGTGACATTCACCGCCAAACACGACCACCAGAAGTCGTTGAACACCACGAATGACGGCCTGCTCAGGTCAAACAGAGTGGATGGGCTGAAGAGATCCGCGATTCGCACCCACCCGGTCGCATAAATCGCGGATAATCGGCGCATCCCGGCGCAGAAAGCAGGAACGACCACGGCGAAAAAGAATAAACCAAACGCCGCCCGGCTCGTCGCCACAAGGTGTTTCCGGCTGAGGCACGAAACGAAAAAGGAGAACGAGAGGGAGAATGCGATGGTCGTGATCAACGCGAGACAAACGCGCCCGAATTCCGCGTAGGACACACCTCCCACGGTCATGCTGATTCCGAGGACCGGAAGCACTGCCAGCAAGCCATAGAACGCCTTCAACCCAGTGCCGAGAATATTACCTGCCACGATGTCCCAGGGCTTGAGCGCGGTGAGAAAGAGCAGTCCAAGAGTTCCCTCCCGCTTTTCAGAACTCACGCAGTCAGAAGTCAAAACAATCCCCGCGAAAAGCGCATAGATGAAGCTCAACAGCGACAGAACGGCAAAAATTTTTCCACTCGCCAAACTACCGCGCGAACCGACGCACCAATAGAGCAGAAGGAAAATGCCAAACACCAGGCCAGCGCTGAGCGAACGCGAGCGAAAGGTGCGCGGCGAGCGGGCAGCGATTCGTAACTCCCGTTCCGCGATGGGAAAACTCAGCATTGATCCGAATGCTTAGACCCAACGGCACCGCATTCGTCACAGAAATCCTACTTACGGTATGTGATCGCCGGGAACGCCATCCTTCAATTGTTTTTCATTGTAGCTTCGCCGCCGAAGACTATTGTTCAAAATAGATTTTCGAATGTTCTGGTTTAGAAAACTGCGAGGTTGGAAGATCTGCTTATTGATCGCTTCAATGCTCTGGTGGCCGATGGCAAAGTCTATATCGGCAACGATGACGGGGATTTCAGAGTTTTCGCGGCCTCAAAACAGAGGAAATTGCTGCATGAAGTCAATCTGCAAGCTGCAATCTGTTCCACGGCGGTCGCCGCGAACAAGGTCTTTTACATCAACACGAACACGCACCTCTTCGCTTTTGAACAACTATAGCTCGCGCACGGCCGGAACTTAGGTCGCAAAGGGTCTGGCATTTTCGACCGACGCGCTTTCTTGGACGCTGCCGCCTTTACCGACTGATCTTCCGCGGAACTGCCCGGTCGGTGTCCGGGAGGGAACGAATCCATTCCGCCAGAACGGGCAGAATTGGCGAGGATTCATCGTTCACCGAGACGGGCGGCATGCGGAAGAGATCATTCCTGCTCAGCCGCTGGAATATGATCGATTGCTCAGGATGGCCCGGCACGACAACGCGTGCGCCCGCGCTCCCAAGATCGCCGGCGAAGAGTTCGCCATTGATGATTCGCTTTTCTGATAAGGGCGTGGCAAAGCGTGCGTCGAAATTCCCGCGCGAGGGTCCGCCCGGCCGATGGCACGCGGCGCAATTCACATCGAGGTAGGAGCGCACGCGCAGTTCGAGCGGCGCGCGGGCGTCATCTACCGAAACAAGCCGCGGCGCGCCGCTGATTTCATACGGACGCAAGCGCGGTGCCAGCCAGCCGCGTTTATTCCACTGTTCGAGTTGCTCGTCGCGAAGCTGCCGGACATTCAGCGGGAGCAGAAAACCGCTTACCACCAGATCAACATTCAGATTTTCCTCCGCGCCGGGTGAAAACCAGCGCCGCCTGGGATCGCCGGGCAAGGAGATGATCTCGCTGTCTTCGACTTTGTCCGCGTCCTTACCGTCTTCATTCCAGCGATACGCCGCCCCGCGCGCCGTGCGCGGACCGATAAACCACAGGACTTGCGTTTCAAAGGGTCTTCCCGTGGTCTCGACCGTGTAATGCTGCACCACAATCGCGCCGGCGGGAAATTCGAACTCACCGTCGGAGCGAATGCTTAAATGCCCGCCCTCCGGCAGCGAGATCCATCGGCCTGCCGCTGTCCCTGGCTGCCAAGGCGGCAGATTGATTTTAAGGCCAGCAAGACCATCCCGCGGTGTGAGCGGCGTCAGTTTCGTGAACAAGCCAGACGCACTGAGTTTCTCCGGTAGAGGCGGACGCAATTCAGGCAATCGCGCGAGGTCATGGCCTGGCCCAGGATAGCTGATCCGAATCAGCGATCCCGTATTGGGCCGCCAATTTTTGTTATCGCGCCAGAGCGTGCCGCGATTGAGCACCAGCAAGGAATGATCGGGCGCGACTTCCACGGCGACGGGGTTGTTGAAACCGCGGGCAAAGGTGAGAACGTTCGTGGGCGAATCGGGATCGAGGGCTTTGACCCAATTCGCGGCCCAATCTCCAAAAAAGTATTTACCGCGCCATTTCTCGGGGAAAAGACCCGCCTGGTTCGTGCTCGACCGCAGGTAAAACGCCGCGCCGACAATGCATCTCCCAATGACCGGCGGATAAGTATAGAGCGGGTTTTTAAAAGCGGTGTTCGTGGACATTCCTTCGGCTACTTTTGAAACGCCTTCGGCTAAGGGCCAGCCGTAGTTTAAGCCCGGGAGGATTTCGTTGACCTCCTCCCAGGACGATTCGCCGACGTCCGATTCGAAGAGACGACCCGTCTCCGGCTGAAAGGAAATGCCGAACGGATTGCGCAGGCCGTAAGCCCAGATCGCGCGATACTTTCCGGTGGTCTTATTGAAGAATGGATTATCGGCCGGAATCGAGCCGTCCGAGTTGATGCGGAGAATCTTTCCCTGAAAGGTCTCGAGGCGTTGCGAGGGCATGCCGGCGGTTTGCTCGCCCAACGCGATGTAGATTTTTCCATCCGGCCCAAAACGGATCGGTCCACCTTGATGGCCCCACGGCACGCGCCCGCCCAACTTGGCCTGATCATCTCCTTCGAGAAGCATCATCTCGCTAGCCGGCTCCGCGGAATCGCCGTTGAAGGTAAATCGCGAGAGAACATGATGAACGAATGGGCGATCCGTGACGTAGAGAGTGAAAAGATACGGCGTGCGCGGGAAATCAGGATGCAACATCACACCGATTAAGCCGCGTTCCCAATAGTCGGTGACGTGGAGGGTCAGAGCCGGTCGATCCAGTAGACGGCCGTTTTTCCAAACGAGCAACGTGCCCGTTTGATCCGCGATAAGAATCCGTCCGTCCGCCATCGGAGCGATCGCGGTGGCCGCATTGAGATTCGTGGCAAGGGTTTCTTCAACGAAGCCGGGCGGAACCTCCGCCGCGCGGACGACAGCGCAAATCGAGAAAGCAAGGGCAAGCTGAAGCGATAATCTCTCCACGAACCGTCCGGCTTCCGCACAGTCGTGGGCTGCGCCAGGCAGGGCAAATGCATCTAAATCGCTGCGGATTCGCGCCGTGTTGGGTAGGACGGACGCCCCGCCTGTCCCGTTGGACGTCTCGCCCAACGGCAACTTCGCGCGCAACCACCCACATTTCGCGAGTTTTAGATACGTTTGCCCTGCTGCGCCAGTTCTTTGACGCTTTCGACGGACGGTCACTATCCAAAAGCGGCAAAGGACTGCCGCGGTCCACGAAGCTACCGCGACGAAGAGGTTCATGCGTGCAATTCGTGAAAAATTCGTGGGAGTATCATTTCGATGGCTGCGAATTCTCGACCCGTTCCTGAATGCCCTCGATCAATTTAGAAACCGAATCGTAGTCCGTACCCTCGGCAAACCCAATGCTGAAGCGCGCCGGCAGTTTCGTCAGCGGCGGCGTGTGCTGCTTTGGATTCTGCCAATCGGGTCGGCCAAAACCGAAAACGGTCATTTGCTGGTAACCGCCATCCGCCTCGCGCTTATAAGGCCAATATACGTAAGAATCGTTTTTGCCGTGCTTCTGATGCTGTATCAAAAAAAAGGCGGATCGTGATTCACCCGCGCCGAAATAAACCCATGGCACGTTATCACTCCACGGTTCGTTCAGGAAGGTCTTGCGATTGCCCGGGCGAACAACGAAATCCTCTTCGGGGTCCAGCTTTCCGCCCGGAACACCTTCGTAAAGAAACCAGTAGGCGGGCGCGCCGATCCTCAGGAGCGTGAGCGTCGCGCGCTCCGCGAAAAAATCCCAGTCGCAGCCGGAATCAGCGTTGCGGGTTTCGGAATGGATGCGCACGTGATTCGGCTCGCGAAGTGTGACCGTGCTCGTGAACCAATTCGTGTTGGTATATTGGCCGAAGCCGTAACCGCAGTGGAAAAACTTCGTCGGCTGGCCGCACTTCGGCAAACCGTGATATTCCCCGCGCGCAAGCCCGCCGTGGCGGTAGGCAATCCAGTCGTTCCCCTGAGAATCAATGATACTGGCAAAGCCCGCCCCGCGCTTCCCGTAAAGATAAGTCGCGTGGGGAGTTTGGATTCTAAAACAGTCGAGATCGCCGAACAGATTCGTTTCGGAAAGGGAAATGGCCGGAGCGGCCTGAAGATTCGGGAGCTTTAAAGCGACCAGCACGAAAAAGATTGCAGTTATAAATCGCATGATTAATTCAGCACCTCGCGCAGCTCCAGCACTTGAAAGGACTCGCGCGCCCTTTGCGTGACCTGATGATAGCTGACTCTCATTTTAAGAGCGTGGCGGCTCGCTGAACATAACCGTCTGGCCGCCCGTGTCGATTTTCCAATAGCGCGAAGTCCTTTTCCAATCGGAGGCTCATTTCCGCTTTTCGTCGCGAATGATGCGCTCGACGACACTGCGCATCTCCTCCGCCGAGTAAAGCGCGTAAGGCCCATCGAGCCGGGAAAAATTATTCAACTTGAGCGCAACGGAATTTGCGGATCGATCAAGGACTTTGCAAGTTCGATGATCTCAGCGCGCGACCGTGCTGCTGCCCCAACGGAATTTTGCAGCAAAGATTGAATGCGAGAATGTGCTCCTCGCGCGTCCAGTCTTTTCGTCCGGCGATCATTTCCACTTGCATAATCATGCAAACTCGCTTTTGCGAGTCTTCAGTCATGGAAGCGCCCAGGAGGCGCTATTTCAGCCAGGCGATCCTAATTTCTTTTTCCAGAGGCTTGAATTCCGGGTCGCCCGTTACCAACTCTGCTTTCTTTTCTTTTGCCAGGGCCGCCGCGAACGCGTCCGCGAGGCTGATCTTAAAACGCGCTTTAAAATCGGCGGCAAGGTCAGCCAGGCGCCGGTCGGCCGGATGGAATTCGATGGGAGCAGCGAGCAATTCGGCGGCAACGCGTTCCCACGCGGCATCACCGTCCTTCCGCCGAATAATATATTGAACTTCGGCGTAGTTGACCTCTGTCATCTGAACGGGCTGATCGCGCGCTCCCGCTTCCTCCAGAATCTGCGCGACGGTCTCGGCCTCCGGCTCATCCCGAAGTAGCTTGAGCAGCGCGTGGCTATCGAGAACCTGCGGTGCGGGCATACCTCGCTTCCTCCAGCTCTTTTTCCTCGCGTTTGTGCTCCGACCACTCCTGATCGAACGGCTTGTCACCCGGCTTGCGCTTTAAAATTCCTCTTAAACGACGGATCGTCACAGCGGTCACCGGCTTAAGGAGAATTCCATCCGGGGTGGCCTGAACAACCGCTTTCGTTCCATCCTCAATTTGAAATTGTTTCCGAAGCCAGCTTGGGATTACCACCTGCCCTTTGGTGGTGAACCAGACGGAATCTACGCGTTTGGTCATACTCATGCGATTATTCCTATACCGACCCGTTTATCCGTCAAGAAGATATATATCGGAATATAGGGTCTATGCGAATTGCGGAACGAAATGGCATAAAGACGTTGCTCCTTGATGCAGGAGCGAGCGATCAGGGCCGAGACGCTCGTTGAGGCACAAACGGCAATGGAATCAGCCGTCGAAGCGATCGGCGCGCTGCTGAGCCGGTTGGAATCTCTCGTCCCGAAGGCAGCGCCTTCCACTACGACTCAGGCGAGGCCGACTCGCCAGCAGGGGCAGTTCCTGGCTTTCATCCGTGAATTTGACCGGCCTGCTCGGTTTGCAAGTCCATGCCGGCCCGCCCATGACCGTTGATTTGAAGAACGTACGCATCCGCGAATTGAAGTGAAATGCTCCGCCCCCATGCGCATGTGCGCGCTGGCCTGCCTTGCGACCCCCGCGATGATTTCGCTTTTCGCCGACCCTTCGTGGGAGCACCGCTCACGCAACAGACGATCGGCACTTTTTGGTGCGGCGCGACGATTGGGAGGCGCTCGAAATAATCCGGAAGAAGTGCCAACGCTCCGCCTAGAGTTGTCCCAGCAACATTAGGATTAGAACAATCAATAGAATCGTTCCAACTAATCCGCTCGGGGCGTAACCCCACTTTCGACTGTAGCCCCAGGTCGGCGTCACCGCCGCCAGCAGAATCACTAGCAACAACAAAACCAAGATCGAGGTGCTCATATTACTTCCTCACGATGATGTCGTTCTCGACGCCCTTCACGCCATCCACTCCGCGCGCGATGTCCTCAGCCTTGCGCTTCTCCACGTCGCCATTAACCACGCCGTTCAGCACGACCGTCCCACGATCCACTTCAACGCCGATTTTCGTCCCGGAAACGACCGGATCGTTCAACAGAGCCGTTTTCACCTTGGCGTGAATCGCGCTGTCATCGATCACCTCGCCTGTGCTCCGACTGCTGGCATCTCCCGCGCACCCCGTGACAAACAAGACGCCCGCAAACCCCATCCCCGCCACCCATTTACTGACAGTATTCATTTATTTTTCCTTTTATTTCCCGATCCCAGCCTAGTTTTGGAGGCGCGCGCGAACAATGAGGGGGCGGGCGGATTCCGGCCAAACAGTTCGTCTGACGAGGCCTGAGGGAAAGCCGCAGGAAGTGTCTTGAACGGGAGTGCCGAAAGGAATACCCTGGGGAACATGCGTCATTATCGAGAGCATCGCATCGCACGTCGTACATTTCTCCGCGGTGTTGGGGTGGCGATGTCGCTGCCGTGGCTTGAATCAATCCCGGTTTGGGGCGCAGAGCCGCCCAGGAGCGCGGGCATTTTCCCAAAACGTTTTGCCGCCGTTTTCATGGGCAACGGGATCAACTCGTTGCATTGGTGGGCCAAAGGTTCGGGCGCGGAGATGGAGCTTGGGAAGAGTCTCGAGCCGATGGAACCGCTCAAGACCAAGATGAATTTCATCACCGGTCTCTTCAATAAGCATGCGACGGGGGTGGGGATTCATCCGGGGCAAACGGGAAATATCCTTTCCGGCGCATCGCTGCAACGCGGCGCGGTGCTGAAGGGCGATATCAGCATGGACCAGGTGCTTGCGAACCGCATTGGCGAGAAAACGGTTCAACCGAGCATGGTGCTCGGATGCGAGCAGCCAATCACCGGTTACCACGAGACGAACTTCTCGATGGCCTATAGCTCCCACATTTCCTGGCAGACCGCCACTTCTCCCGTGCCGATGGAAGTTTATCCCTCGCTCGCTTTTGACAGCCTTTTTGAGAATCGCGGCAATCGGCGCAACCAAAGCATCCTCGATCGCGTTCAAGCGCAGGCCGAAGATTTGAGCCGAAAGGTCAGTTCGGCGGACAAGCAAAAGCTCGACGAGTATCTCACCAGCGTGCGCGAGGTCGAAAAACGTCTCGATCCGATGCGCGCCACACGGCAAAAGGCCGAGGAACTCTCGCGCGTTCGCGGCCCGGCAGTTATCACGATGAAACGCCCGGACAATGGACTGCCGGAAGATATCCGCGAGCACATGCGTCTAATGTGCGATATCATTGCGCTTGGATTTCAAACGGATAAAACACGTGTCGCCACACTTCTCCTTTGCCGCGATCTCTCCGGGTTATTCTATCCGTTCCTCGACGTTCGGCTCGCGCATCATCCCGCCTCTCACGACGACAAGTCGGATGCTTACGAAAGAATCGCTCGTTACTATTGCAGCCAGTTTGCCTATCTGGCTTCGCGCTTGAGTTCAATGCCCGAAGGAGAAGGCACGGTCCTGGACAACTCGTGCCTCATGTTTGTTTCGAACATGTGGTCCGGCAGCAAACACGATTCGACGAAAGTTCCCGTTTTGCTCGCGGGGGGTCTCGGTGGCACCCTCGAAACAGGACGGGTGCTCGACTACAGCGAAAAGGGCGACGAAAACCGAAAGCTTTGCAGTCTCTATTTGTCTCTTATGGACCGCATGGGCGTGCCATTGGAGCTCTTTGGCGATTCCGATACACGATTGGCAACTCTCTAGCAGTTAAAAACAGCCCGACCACGGCGGAGTTTAACCCCGCAGTCACGTAGACGCTCTGCTTCAAAACTTCCTCCAAGCCTGGAGCCTTAATCGGCATCCCGTTCGCGCTCTGGTGTAATTAATGCTTGGAATCGTTTCTTTGGAAAGAAATGGGTTCCGTTCATCGATGAAACCGCCATTCGATTCAAGACAGCTTCGCGCGTTTCGCGTGCTGGCACGCACCGGCAGCTTTACCGAAAGCGCGCGCGAGCTGCACCTCACCCAGTCGGCGATCAGTCACTCGATGAAGTCACTCGAGCAAGAGACGGGGTGTCGGCTTTTAGACAGAATGGGCAAAAAGGCGACGCTGACGCAGGCGGGCGAACAATTGCTGCAACATGCGGAACGAATCTTAAATGAGATGGATCGCGCCCGCGAATCGCTCTCGCAACTCGGCAAATGGGGACGAGGCCGGCTGAGGATCGGCGCGAGCGTCACGGCGTGCCAGTACTTGATCCCACCGGTGTTGCGTGAGTTTAAGGAAAGCTTTCCGGAACACGCTTTGACGATTGAGCCTGGCGATACGAGTGATTCAATCAGTTCGCTCGTGAACCGGCGGATTGATCTGGCGTTGTGTCTCGAACCGGACAAAGAACCGCAGCTCGAGTTTACCGAATTATTTATCGACCAACTGCAGTTCATTCTCCCGCCGCTGCATCCCTGGGCCCAGGCCGGACGGGTCGAGCGGCCCGAGATTCCGCGCCAGAATTATATCCTTTATAAGAAGCACAGCGTCACCATGCGGCTGATCGAAGATTATTTTCGGCGCGAACAGATGGTCCTGAATACCGTGATCGAAGTTGGAAGCATGGAAGCGACCAAAGAACTGGTAAAACTGGGTTTGGGCGTCAGCATCCTCGCGCCGTGGATCGCCCGGAAGGAAATTGAAGAAGGGTCTCTTCTTCACCTGCCTCTCGGGCGTCGCAAGCTCGAACGGAGATGGGGCATTCTCCACGCGCAGGGAAAGCGGCTGAACCTCGCGGAAGAAACGTTTATCGGACTTTGCCGGGCGTTCTGCAAATCGCTGCAGGAAGACGGCGCGGCAACATCCGAAGCGCCGCCGGCTCGGCCTGCCGAACGGGTGACCGCGTCAGCAGCAAATTAATGGATTAGTTCAGAAACAGAAACTCGTTGCTGCCCAGAACGGCCTGGCAGAGGCTGCTCCAGGCCTCGACGCGATAATCATGATCGTTGTGGACGGATGGCGAACCAGAGAAAGCGGCGAGGTAATTCACCGAGCGCTGAATCTCATTCGTCGTCGCGGGACGAGAATAGGCGGCATAGTAAAGTTCACCGATGCGTTTGATGTCGCTCTCCAGCGCGGCCTTTTCAAGGAGACGCCTGGCGGTAGCGCGGCACCGTTCATGCATAAAGGTGCTGTTCATTAAAAAGAGCGCCTGAGTGGGAACGGTCGTGGAGTTGCGCGTTCCGGTGACGAGATTGGGATCGGCAAAATCGAACGTTTCCAGCATGCCCATCGTTTCGTCGGCGTATTGGTTGAGGCCAATGGCATCGCGCAACATTGGGAGGTAAACAGTCCGGCGCAGATAGGGTGAGGGAGTTTCGAGCACAACAAAATCGGACTTGAAGCTGACGAGTCCCTGGTGCTGGAGGGTCGGCCCGCCGCGTTTATGGTCCAATTCGCCACTGATGCTCAAGAGTGCATCACGAAGGCCTTCGGCATCCAATCGGCGGACCTGGTGCCGCCAAAGCAGAGTGTCGTCCGGATCAGCAGCGCGGGCCAGATCGTTGTCGAGGGAGGCGCGTTGATAAACCTGAGAGAGCGCGATTTGCCGGATCATTTTTTTGATGGACCAACCGTCTTCCACAAACGTGGCGGCAAGATAGTCGAGGAGTTCTCGATGAGAAGGCTTTTGGCCGGTTAATCCAAAGTTATCGGTGCTCTCGACAAGCGGGCGACCGAGCAGATGGCCCCAAATGCGATTCGCCATGACGCGAGCAACCAACGGCCCAGCGCCTTTTTCGGAATCAACCAGCCAGCGGGCGAGCTCCAGCCGTCCCGAAGCGGTGGAAGGAATGTTGCAATACTTATCGGCGCCGAGGAAGAGACCTGGCACGCCGCGCGGAACGCGTTCGGCTTTGCTGCGCGGGACACCGCGAACGCGGATATTCTCATCGACCGGTTGCTCTTCGTCGCGAACGGCCATCGCCGTCGGAACAGGGCTCACAATCGGCAAAACTTTCGGGTAGGAATCGGCGAAGCTGACCTTTCGTTCGGAGGCCCCCACGGTGGCTTCGGCTTCCGCGATGGCCTTGTCATCGGCTTTTTTCTCCTGCAGCTCGTTCAAATGCTTTTTCGCGGCCTGGAGTTCTTTCTCGGCGTTGGGTTTCTCGTCTTTTACATGCTCAAGCCGCTGTTTGTAGGCTTCCTTGAGGGATCGGGAAATTTCCGGGTCGATGGGCAGTTCCACGTGGCTCCAGGTGCGGCCTTGGCGCCAGCCCTTGGCGCGTTCGACGCTGAACGTGCTCGAGAGAATTCCAGCGAGCTTATAGTAATCCCGCGTGGGAATAGGATCGAACTTATGGTCGTGGCAACGGGCGCATCCAATCGTGAGGCCCAGCAGCGATTTGCCGATGGTGTCGAGCTGTTCGTCAATGGTGTCGAGGCGAAATTGATCCCAGTCGCCCGTCCCGAAGGCTTTCGGCCCGAGCAAAAGGTAACCGGTGGCGACAAGCTGAGTGCGGCGCTCTTCCTCCGAAACCGAGTCCAGCAGGTCGCCGGCGATCTGCTCGGTGACGAAGCGATCGAACGGTTTATCCTCGTTGAAGGCGGAAATGACATAGTCGCGATAGCGCCAGGCGTCATCATGCGTGTTGTTCGACTCGGAGCCGCCGCCGTTTGAATCGGCATAGCGCGCCACATCCAGCCAATAACGACCCCACCGCTCGCCAAATTCCGGCATTGTCAGCAAATGGTCGATCAGTGTTTGGACAGCGGTCGAAGCAGAGTCACCAAGAAACTCATCGACCTCAGCCGGCGTCGGCGGCAGGCCGATGAGATCAAGATAGAGACGCCGGATTAAGACGCGCCGATCGGCCAGCCCCACCGGATGCAAACCGTCCGCTTCGAGCTTGGCTTCAACAAAGCGATCGATGTCAGAGCGAGATTCGGCTTTGACCTTTGGAGTCGCAGGCTTGCGCAGCGGCTGAAAGGCCCAGTGAGTGGCCGCTGAACTCTTGATCCGCGCGGGATCGTGCTTCACGGCCACCCCGCTTTCCTCGGCGAAGGGCGCGCCGGCTTTGATCCACTCGGTCAAAAGAGCAATCTGTTTGTCCTCCAGCTTGCCTTTGGGAGGCATTTGGAGGTCCTTATTCGTGTAATTCACCGCCTGAATGAGGAGGCTTCTTGCTGGATCGCCAGCGACGAATGCCGCTCCCAAATCACCCCCTGAAAGCATCGCGCTTCTTGAATCGAGCACCAATCCCCCCTTGGCCTTGCCAGAAGCATGACTGTGGCATTCGTAACAATATCGTTGGAGAACCGGCAAAACTTCCTTCTCAAGAGAAGCTCCGCCTGGGCCCTCCGCCGCCGGCACGCCAGGCTGGAGGAGGACCAACGCACAAACAATTGCGGCCGCCAAATTTTTCATGGACGCCCTTCTTTTAATACGTCTTGGCCGTTTGGACAATCGCCTATGTAGCGAAGCAGCACGGAAGATCGAGGACTACATGAAGGACGGAATGAAAAACTAACTCCGGAATTTCCGACCTGCTGAAAACGAAGAAATCAAAGTGCTACCCAAAGACCAACAATTCTTAGCCTGCAAGGACCCAGGAAAGAAAACTCCGCCAACCAGACGTTCGCGTGAATTCTTCGGACGCGACGATCAGCACCATGACGCTGGACGGCCTGTTGCAAGACATTTACACGCTCGAAGATGAGATTCGCGATTATAAGCGCAAATATCATGTTCTATCTGAAACCTTTTATGAGTCCTACACTGCTGGAGAGAAACCGCCGGACGACTCGTGGGTGCGCGATTGGACCGGTTGGGCTAGCGCCTGCGAATTTGCTCCAAAAGCGAAAGCCCACTATCGGGCTGCCATCGATGCACTGCGCGCAAACGGGCAGATTATCGCGGAAATGATCCAAAAGGCGGCCCGTTATGAATCCGTTTCAGTCCCCTGGTTGATTACGAACGATTCGTTTACACGATCCAATCGCAATTCGATGACATCGCAAGCTCCACCTTGAAGAAGACAGCAA
>DASYTB010000121.1:0-10305 GCA_036002705.1 Verrucomicrobiia bacterium | reverse complement strand
ACGAACGTCCCCAGGGCGCGCTCGTCCAGAGCTTACGCCAGCTTGGTTACCGCATCGAAACAAGCAACGGAAAGCTACCCGCGGTCATTTGCGGCGAAGGAGCGCGCCCGGGTGAGAGCGTGGTTTCCATCGAAGAGAGTTCGCAGTTTGCTTCGGCTCTCCTGCTCGCCGGGAAAAAAGGTCAATGGCAAATTAAGGTGACCGGAGAAAATTCCGAGGAATCGCCCTACGTCAGCATGACATCGGAATTAATCGCGATGTTCCCGAAAAGCGGCGGGCTGTTCGAGATCGAACCCGACGCCTCGAGCGCCAGTTACCTTTGGGGCGCAAATTGGCTCCTGCGCCGCTTTCCCGGAACGGAGCATTCGGAGGTTTCAGTGAATGGCTGGATGAAACATTCCCTCCAAATTGATGCCCGATTTCCTGATCTGATTTCCCGATTCCCGACAAATATCTCCCGGCGAGATGAGCTTGGCGACAGCATCATGACGGCGATTGTCCTCGCGCCCTTCGCGGAAGCTCCGAAACGACTTACCGATCTTGGCCGGCTTCGGCTTCAGGAATGCGAGCGCGTCCGCGCGTTGAAACATGAACTCAAAAAATGTGGCGGCCAAGTCGAGGAATCCGGCGATACTCTGACGATTTCCCCCGGCGATCTGCATGCCGCGGAAATTGAGACTTACCACGATCACCGAATGGCGATGTGTTTTGGAACTCTGGCGTTGAAAGTTCCCGGCATCAAAATACAAAATCCCGCCTGCGTGAAGAAGACGTTCCCGAACTTTTTCCAGAAATTGGCCGCGCCGTCGCCAGACGGCCTCGGCGCGAAGATAACGAACGCCCGGACGGGCGAGCCGTTAAAAATTCCCGAGTTGCATGCCGATTAACGAACCAGGGAAGAAGGCGCATCCGATCGTCATCGCCATTGACGGCACGAGCGCGAGCGGGAAAAGCACCACGGCCAAAGCGATCGCGAAAGCGCTCGGTTATATCTACGTGGATACGGGCGCGATGTACCGCACGCTGGCCTGGCATTGTCTCCAGCAGAAAATCGACGTCCACGACAACAAGACCGTCGCCGCCGCCTGCCGGTGTTGGAACGCAAAGCTTGATTGCGAGGATGCGATGGTCCGTCTTCTCGTGGACAACTACTATCCGGAAAAAGAGATTCGCACGAGCGAAACGAGCGCCGCCGTTCCGCACGTCGCGGCGATTCCCAAAGTCCGCGAGTGGATGAAAGTGATCCAGCGCGAATGCGTGAAATTTGGCAACCTCGTGATGGAAGGCCGGGATATCGGTTCGCATATTTTCCCGGAAACGGACTACAAGTTTTATCTCGATGCGCATCTCGAAGAGCGCTCGCGCCGGCGCGCGTCCGAAGGCGTGCAGGAAAACCTGGCCGCCCGGGACCAGCGCGACAGCCAGCGCGCGGCGGCGCCGCTCATGATTCCGCTCGGGGCCAAGGTCATCAATAACTCCGGCCTCACCGCCGAACAGACGAGCGCGATGATCCTCGAAGACATTCGCAAGAGACTCGGGTCCCCCGCCAGCCGGTAATACGCCCGAATGAAGCCGCTTTATTTTATCGGCTGGAGTTTCTTCCGCTGCTTTTTCCGCGTTTATTGCCGTTGCGAGATTTACAATTCGGAAAATGTGCCGCTGACCGGGCCGCTGATTCTCGCTTCGAACCACGCCAGTTTTCTCGATCCTCCGTTCGTCGGCTCGTCCACGCGACGTGAAATTAACTATTTGGCCCGCGAAAGCCTGTTTCGATTTCCGGTGCTTGGAACGATTCTCCGCCGCGTTAACGCCGTTCCGGTCGATCGCGAAGGCGGCGGTGCAAGGGGTCTGCGCAACATTCTCGATCGCCTCCTCGCCGGCGGCGGGATCATTCTCTTTCCCGAAGGCACGCGCACCCGCGCGGGAGAATTGCAGCCCGGCAAATCCGGCGTGGGCCTGACAGTGATTAAATCCAATGCGCCCGTGATTCCCGTGCGGGTCTTCGGAACTTTCCAGGCCCTCAACCGCAATCAGAAATTTCCGCGTCCGCACAAAATCGCGGTCAAATTCGGCAGGCCCATGGATTTCGCCGCTCTGCGTGCAGAAGCCAAGAGCTGTCCCAAACCGCGACTCAAGGAAATTTACCAGGAAGTGTCCGATGAATTGATGAAGGAGATCGCGAAACTTGAGCCGAAGCGCGAATGAGGCTTCGATTGAGCGCGTTTTTGGCCAATGGCTAGCCAGGCCAGCACACTTGCCGACGCGCGGCTTGATTCGGACGGTTGCCGTATTAGGCTCGTCCCATGGACTTGGATTTAGACGGCGAATATCGGGAGAGGGCCTATCAACTTTTGGCCAGCGTCGTCACACCTCGGCCGATTGCCTTTGTGACGACGATGAATCTGCAGAACCACGTGAACGCCGCTCCGTTCAGCTTCTTTAATCTTCTTGGTTCCGAGCCACCAATATTGGGGTTTGCTCCGGGAGACCGGGATGATGGCACCCCGAAGGACACCGCCCGCAATATCCGGCTCATCCACGAATTCGTTGTGAACCTCGTGGATGAATCGATTGCCGAAGCGATGAACCGTTGCGCGGCGAGCCTGCCCTATGGCGAGAACGAGCTGGAGCATGCCGGGCTGACGACTGCACCGAGTTTAAAAGTAAAACCGCCACGCATCGCGGAGTCGCCCGTGAGCATGGAGTGCGTCGAATGGGGCACACTGCAGATCGGAGATAATCGGGTGGTGATTGGGTTGATCAAGCATCTCCACGTGCGAGATGACCTGTTTGATCCCGAAAGGAAACGTATCCATTCAGACCAGCTCAGGGTGATCGGC
The DNA here is from genome assembly GCA_036002705.1 of Verrucomicrobiia bacterium. Taxonomy (GTDB): domain Bacteria; phylum Verrucomicrobiota; class Verrucomicrobiia; order Limisphaerales; family SXQI01; genus DASVNK01. The sequence continues at coordinate 7,465 of DASYTB010000121.1, read as the reverse complement.
CGGATGGCTTCCCCTCATTGGTACTGCCGCACCCGCGATCGCTTCGAGATGATCAGGCCGGCTTGAGTGAAATTTGAACGAGTTTGAAACGACGCGCGGCGCACTCGTCCTCGACTGCCGGCAGAACTCTCGTTAATCTTTGGTGGTGCATCCCAGCGGAGCTGAAGAAAAAGTCGCGCGCGTGAACGAAACACCTCTGCTGGAACTTTCCACTCAAACCATGCGGTGGACGTGGAGGCTTCTTATATTCGCCTTCATCCTCCTGATGGGCGGGGCGGCTTATCTGACGCGAAACAGTATTGGCGTTCGCGGGCAGGCTGCAGCGGGTGTGTTCTGTTTCTTCGGTTTGGTCGCGATGTTTTCAACGAATCTGCGCGCAGTGAATTGGCGCACGATCGGTTGGGGCTTCGGCCTTCAGCTCATGCTCGCGCTGCTGGTTCTCAGAGTTCCTTTTGTTCATCAGGCATTCGATGCGGCAAAAACTCTCGTCCTGAGTTTCATTGGCTTTTCCGATAGGGGCGCGGAATTTGTTTTCGGGAATCTCGCGCGGCCTGGCGACATCGCGCTGAATCCGGGAAGGGAATACCTGTTCATATTTGCGTTTAAGGCGCTTCCGCCGATTTTGTTCGTCTCCGCCTTTTTTACGCTGCTTTACCATTACGGGATATTGCAACGAATCGTCACCTTCATGGCTCGTATCATGGTCCATCTCATGGGGACGAGCGGCGCGGAGACACTTTCGGTCTCGGCGAACGTGTTCATGGGTCAAACCGAGGCGCCATTGATCGTGAAGCCGTACGTGCCCCGCATGACGAACTCCGAAATCTTCACGCTGATGGTCAGCGGTTTCGCGCATATTTCGGGAGGCATGATGGTGGTCTATATCAATTACGGCGCGGACCCGGTCGCGGTGTTGACGACTTCGATCATGGCCTGTCCCTGCAGCCTCTATCTCTCCAAGCTTTTCATGCCCGAAATCGGTCTCGCGCAGACGGCGGGCAACGTTCACGCGAGGCACGAACCCTCCCCGTATGTGAATGGAATCGACGCGATCGCCTCGGGCACGACGATGGGACTGAAGCTCGCGCTCAATGTCGCGGCGATGCTGATTGTATTCATCGCGTTCGTGGCGATGTTGGATGCCGCGCTGGGCTACGTAGCCAAAGGTTTGTCGCTGTCGAAGCTCTTCTCATGGATCTTTTCGCCGGCGGCCTTTCTGATCGGAGTTGAGAGCGGGGATGTTCCGAAAGTAGCGAGTCTTCTCGGGGCAAAACTGGCGATCAACGAACATTATGCCTATTTGATTATGAACGGCTGGAAGAATACGCCTGAATTCATGACGGCCCGCTCTTATGCGCTGGCGGCTTTCGCACTGACGGGGTTCGCGAACTTCGCTTCCGTGGGCATTCAACTGGGAGGAATTGGGGCGATCGCACCCGAACGTCGGCACGACCTGGCGAGGCTTGGTTTGCGAGCGCTCTTCGTTGGATTTGTCGCGACGCTTCTCAACGCCGCGATCGCGGGTGTTTTGCTTTGAGGCAGGCCCCTCGAATTGCAGCTTACGCGGCTGCGAGAACCAGCGGGTGGCGGGCATTGAACGCGCTGACCTGGCCATTCAAGGTCCAGAGATCGATTAAATAGAAGAGCGCGATAATCGGAATAAACCAAAACATTCCGACGGCCGACATGCACCCAAGCACGAGGATGAAAAATCCCGTTATCCACTTATGCATGTAGAGCCGATGCACCCCGAAGAAACCAAGAAAAACCAGCAACAGCCACGCCAGCGAATAATCAAGCTGGCCCGGCGCGTACTTCAAGTCGGCCTTCCTGTCCATGGAGGGAATCAGAAAAAGATCGACCAGCCAGCCAATGCCGAACAAACCAAAGGTGAAAAACCAGATCGTACCGGTGATGGGCTTTCCGAAATAAAATCGATGCGCGCCCGTGAAACCGAAGATCCAGAGGAGATATCCGAGCAATTTGCTGTGAGTATTGCGTTCCATATCTTCTTCCTATCAGAAGAAAACAGGAGGGCGACTATAAGTCGCAAATCAATTTATAAAAACCGGGATCCTACGGCTCCGTTTCCTCTTGCCGCGATGACTGGAGCGCCTTCCAGGCAAATAGCGCCAAAGGTATGGCGCTGTGGACGAACTCCCATGAATTGAATTTTTTGATCCGTTCCCGGGTTCGAGGAGTGTCGCCGCGCTCTAAATCGATGGCAATTCCTTTCTGGTTGCGGTTTGAAAGAAGAAACCCCGCGGCAAAAGCCAAACCCGCCGAGATCGTCATCATCGTCCAGGCGTTGTCGTGCACATAATAGTCGGTTTTCCGAGCCGCCCGGCGCGTTTTCTCGGAAACCGAGGTTTGAAGATTCGAAATGCTGTCCCGCCCGTTGCGAAACCCCTGCTTAACCCGTCCAGTCATAAGCCCTAACTCCGTTCCCATTCGTTCCGTGGTGATCATGTCTCAAACTCCTGAGACAAGTTATCTCACTTTCCGTTTGGGGCAACTGGGGAACTAGGTACGCGCCGCCCCCTCTAACTGGACGACACCATTTCCTTCGAATTCGGCGCTTCCGGCTCTCAGGCGGTCAACGGTATCTCCTCTTCCCTCGAAAAGGAGATAGAGGGTCGGCAGGACGATCAGGGTGAGGATCGTGGCCGAAATCAATCCGCCGATGATCACGATGGCGAGAGGTTTTTGCGTTTCGGAACCGATCCCGTGGGAAAGGGCCATGGGGAGCAATCCGAACATGGCGAGCAAGGCGGTCATGAGAACGGTGCGCAAGCGGAGCGGCGCGCCTTCCAGGACGGATCGACGTACAGTCAGACCACGCTCGCGAAGCTGATTAAAGTAGGTGACCATGACCACGCCATTCAGGACCGCCTGGCCGAAGAGAGCGATAAAGCCGATCGCCGCCGAGACACTGAGTGGAATGCCGGTGATCAGCAGCGCCACGATCCCGCCAATGAGCGCGAAGGGAACGTTTAGAAGAATGAGAATGGCGTTTTTGACCGATTTGAAGGCGTCGAAGAGCAGGATGAAGATCATGAAAACACTGATCGGCACAATGAGCATCAATCGTTTCATGGCGCGCTCCTGATTTTCAAATTCCCCGCCGAAATTCAGATAGTAGCCTTCCGTCAGATGAACCTTCTCCTTCACCTTCTCCTGCATCTCTTTGACGAGACTGCCCATATCACGTCCGTGAATAAACACGGCAATGGCGGAGACACGCAGGCCATTCTCGCGGCTGATGTTCATGCTGCCGCTTGTCTGCCGGAAGGTCGCCACCTCCGAGAGCGGTATGTGCTGCCCGTCGGGCGTATCGACGAGCAGTTTCTCAAGATTGGGCAAAGATCGCTCGGCATTGCTCAGCCTCACCACCACGCTAAAATGCTTTTCGCCTTCCCAGAGTTCCGTGGCGGCTTTTCCTCCGAGGCCGACCTCAATCAGGTCCTGGATATCGGAGATATTCAGGCCGAAGCGGGCGGCGCGTTCGCGGTCGATATCAATGATGGCCTGGGGAAGTTCTCCGCCGCGATCGACAAAAGCTCGCGCCACGCCTCGGATGGGCGCGATGGTGCGCATAATCTCGTTCGCGTAACCGCGCAATGTTTTGGAATCTTCGCCGAACACCTTGATGACAATCTGCCCGTCGATTTGCGAGATGCTCTCGAGCACGTTGTCTCGAATCGGCTGCGAGAAGCTCGGATCGATGCCCGGAAGAAGTGAGGAAAGCGCATCATTCATCTGGTCGATCAGCTTGTCCTTGGTCATGCCCTTGCGCCATTCCTTCGCGGGCTTGAGATCAACAAAGACTTCGGACATATTAATCAACTTCGGGTCCGTACCATCTTCAGGCCGCCCGGCCTTCGAGATAACCGACTTTACTTCCGGAATGGTTCGCAAGGCGTCGCGAATTCGCCGGGACTGGAAGCTCGCTTCCGTCACGGAAATGCTCGGAGGCAGATTAATATTGATCCAGATGGTTCCTTCGTTGAGTTCCGGCAGGAATTCCGTACCCAGCCGCGGCACGATGGCCAGGCTGGCGGCAAGCCCAATCACCGCCAACCCGACCACCCACCGCGGATGAGTCAGAGCGCTTTGCAAAACCGGCTGGTAAATGCGTTTGCAGAACTGCACGAGAGCATTTTCCTTTTCCGGCAAATTCTTTCGGAGGAGGAAAAAGCAAAGCAGAGGCACCAGCGTCAGCGAAAAAATCAGCGAGCCAACGAGCGCCGACGTCACGGTATAGGCCATCGGCGCAAAAATTCGGCCTTCGTGCCGTTGGAGGGTGAAGATGGGGATGTGCGCCGCGATGATGATAAGCATCGAGAAAAAAGTCGGACGCCCGACTTCAACCGTGGCCTCACTAATGGCATCGCGAAGAGATTCTTTTGAGCGCGGTCCGTGGTGCTCGCTGAGCTTGCGGAAGACGTTCTCAACGACAATGACGGCGCCATCGACAATGATTCCGAAGTCCATCGCGCCGAGGGAGAGCAGGTTCGCGGGAATCCCTTTCCAGGTCAGGCCAATGAACGTGGCGAGAAGCGAGAGCGGAATGAGAATCGCGACGATCAACGCCGCGCGAACATTCCCGAGAAAAATGAAGAGCACGATGGAAACCAGCGAAGCGCCTTCCAGCAGATTCTTAAAGACGGTGTGCAGCGTCGTGTCGATCAATTGCGTCCGATCGTAGTAGGGAACGACTTTGACGCCTTTGGGCAGGATCGACGTGTTCAGCATTTTCACACGCTCCTTAATTCCCGCGAGAACTTCCGAGGGATTCTCGCCTTTCCGCATGAGGACGATTCCCGCCACGATATCATCGTCATCATCCTGCCCAACGATCCCTTGCCGCGGCACGCCGCTCACGGTCACTTCCGCGATATTGCGCACGAGGATCGGGGTGCCATTGCGTTCCGCGACGACAATGTTGCCGATATCATCCGCTGAACGAAGCAACCCGAGCCCGCGAATCAAATACTGTTGCTGCCCGCGCTCGGCGTAGCTTCCGCCCGCATTCGCATTCCCGCGCCCGAGGGCGGTAAAAAGCTGCTGAAGCGGAATGTTATACAATTTCATCTCCGGCAAATTGGGGTTGACCTCGTATTGCTTGATCAACCCGCCCATCGTCACGACGTCCGCCACGCCTTGCGCCTGACGCATCTGGCGCTCGACGACCCAATCCTGGAGCGTTCGCAGGTCACGAGTTGAATAGCCATCGCCCTTCAGCCGGTAACGGAACAATTCACCGATGGCGGTGGAAAGCGGGGCCAATTGCGGTTCGACGCCCTGGGGCAGGTCGGCGCTGGCAAAGCGTTCCGCGACCTGTTGCCGGGCGAAATAGTCGTTCGCCTTATCATTGAAGGTGAGCATGATGAAGGAGAGGCCGAATTGCGTGTGCGAGAACATCCGGACGCAATGGGCCAATCCGCTCAAGCTGATCTCCAATGGAATAGTGACTTGTTTTTCCACCTCTTCCGGCGCATGCCCGGGAAAAAGCGTAATCACCGCGACCTGAATGTCTGAAACGTCGGGGAAGGCCTCGATGGGCAGCGACTTGAAAGCGAACAGGCCGCCACCGATAAACAGCACCACCATCAGCACCATGAAGAGCGGTTGGTGCAGGCCAAAATTGACGAATCTTTTGATCATGAATGCGAGGTGGCGCAGGACCTCAACCTGCGAAAGCGAAGACTTTCAGAGTGCGGAGCATTAGAGATGGGCCGCAACCACTGGGAACCGGAGGCTGGCCGATTGAAAATGGGTTGCACCACTCCACGGTTGCGAGCTGCCTCCAAATCAGAACTTTGAGCCGGCTCGCTTCGCGCCGCTCCCGAAGATTTGTCCGTCATACGAATTAAGAACCTTTGAGGGCGAGGAATTGATCGAGAAACAACGTCCCGGCAGTAACGACCTTGTCGCCCTGGTGAACTCCGTCCAGAACAACAACGTCCTTCTCCGTTTGCGGACCGAGCCTGACCTGCTTCTTCAAAAACTCACCAGGCCCGGACTGCACAAAAACATAATGGTCGTCCCCCTTCAAAAAGATGGCGCTGACGGGCACCTGCACGCCCGAAGCGAGCCGTTGCGGAATTTCGACCGTGACAAGCATCTCGCCTTTGAGCGCTCGATCCGGGTTCGGGACTTTGACGCGGATTTTCACGGTGCGGCTGGCCGGATCGAGTGAATCGGAAACGTAATCGATCACGCCAGTGAAAGCTCGATCTGGATAGGCCGAGCCGCGAATGATGACTTCCTGCCCCGCTTCGACGGATTTTAATTCCTTCTCCGTCGCATCCATCACGACCCAAAGCTTCGACGGGTCACTTACCAGAAAGAGCGGCGCGAACAATTGTGGCGCGCTCGCGAGCATCTGGTCCGGCCGCACCTCCTGTCCGGGATTAATGTTCTTTTCGAGCACCACTCCGCCAAGCGGACTGCGCAACGAGTAAAGCTGGTCCACCGCATTGGTGCTGCCTCCATAAAAACTCAGGCGGGCGGTCGTCCGCTGCAACTCGGATTGCGCGCGACTGTAGTCCGACTCGGCGGCCTGCAAATCTTTGGCCGGCGCCGCGCCGTGCTCGGCCAGGTCCCTGAGGCGGTTCAAATTCTTTTCCGCCAGCGCGAAGTCGCTTCCGGCCTTGCGAAATTCCGCCTGGGCCTGTCCGAAATCCGGCGAGGCAATCAAGGCGAGCGGCTGATTCGGCTCGATGCGCTGGCCGGTCTCGACGAGAACCTTGACGACTTGACCCGAGAATGGACTGAAAATTCGAACGGTGACGTTGTCATCCCAAACCACTCTGCCGGTCAGGCGAAGGACGGCGCCCTTGGAAGCCTCGGCGGACTGCACCGATACTGACTTAAGAACAGGGTCTTGTTGGTCGAACTGGATTTTGTCTCCAACCGTTTTTGGCTCTGGCAAAGCACTTTCGGTGGCGGCTTCGCCATTACGACAACCACTCCAAAAGATGGCGCTGGACGCCACCACGACAGGCAAAAGAATTCGTAACACGGTTTTCATAATTAATTGATCAGGTTCAAAGCTGCTTTGAGGTTTGCCACCGCCACGGCTGTATCCGCAGCCGCCTGCGCGGCGGCGAGCCGGATTTCGTTGTCATTTCTCTGGGCCACAAGCAAATCGAGGAGGGACGCGCCGCCATTCTGGTAAGCGAACGTGACCGTCTGGACCACGCTGGCCGATTTCGGGACGATCTCTTCGCGATGCGTTTTTAATCGCTCCGACGCCGCGCGATATTCAGCCTGCGCCGAAACCAGATCAGCCACGACTTGCGCGCGCGTCTTTTCGACCGCGAGCCGCGCCTGCTCCCGTTGAGCTTCGGCCGCCTTGATCGCGCCGTGATTTCGGTTCCAGACCGGAATGGGAATGGATACGGCCACACCGACGGTATTGGGCTGCTCCGGCGGCTCGTGCTCGTACTGGACGCTTACG
>DASYTB010000120.1:0-5230 GCA_036002705.1 Verrucomicrobiia bacterium | reverse complement strand
GACCGGCGTGGCGGTTCAATTCAGCATGGCGGTCGCGGCCCTGATCACTGCGTGCCTGGTCCTTCCGCATACCTGGAAAATACGCGCGCAAGGGCCCGGTTTCACTCGCTGGCAGCATCGGCTCAATCAGTGGTTCCTCGGCTCGCCGGCTTTTCGCGCCCGGCGCCGCGCGCGGCTGCTCCAGAAAAATCCCATCTTCTGGCTGAATTACCGGGACCGATTCGCGCCGTTGAAACCTCTAATTTTCGCCTGTTTCATCTTCGCGGCGGTCCTCGGATGCATCCTCTATTACGAAATCCCGCGCGAATCCGCGTTTCTCCTCCTTTTCTTCGTCCTGGCCTTGAACGATCTCGCGATGCGATTTCGCGTCGCGGGAATTGCCTCGATGCGTCTGGCCCAGGATCGGCAGATGGGCGCCCTCGAAATGATTTTAAGCACGCCAATAAGCATTCATGAGATTGTCCAGGGCCATTGGATGGCGATCCGCCGTGCGCTCCTTTGGACCTATATCCCGCTCCTCCTGGTTTTTGCCGCTCTCGCCTACTCGGTTCTCGATGTGATCAGTACCGAAAACAGCGCCGCCTGGGTGGATGCTTTTGTGGCAGTGATGTCCGTTGGCGATTTCATCGTCACCGGATACGTGGCGATCTGGAAAGGGATGCGCGTTGCCAATCCAGCTCATGCCTCGGGCGCGACGATTCTCCGAGTTCTTCTTGTGCCCTGGTTCGTCTGGTTCGGGCTGCTGCCGCTCATTGGGGAGATTTCGTTCATCCGGGATTTCTTCCAGCAGCACGCGCCCTATTCGTTTCTGATCACGGCTGCAAGCATCTGGTTTCTCAGTTCAAGCTCTGCGCTCTACTTCGCCCGTCGGAATATCTTCGCCCATTTCCGCGAAGCGGCGACGGATCGTTACGTGTTTGAAAAACGGCTGGCCTGGTTCTCCCGGCTTTTAAGGAGCATCAAGCAAGCAAGTAAGAATCCAGCGTTATGCGGCACCTGGTTCAGAGAGAACGCCAAAGAGATTCTCAATTGATCACAAGTCCGCGCTAACGTAAAATGCGTATGAATGGAGCTTAAACGCCGAAGCGTAAAACACCGGGCTCAGGCCGCGTAATGAACGGCTACAGGCTTTCTCAGCCCGCCTTTAAGGCGCATATTTCACAGTCGGCATATATCTCATTAGCCCGGTGCTCAAATGCGCACTCGATGCAAAAACTGTTTTAACAGTTTGCGGGCGCGAAGAAGCCGTTAAAACGGCTGATGCGATCGCGTTGGGCTGGTGGCACCGGGCTGAAGCCCGGTGTTAATGAGAAGTGCTCTGATCGTTTGTGAAAGATGCAGGCTACCGACCACATCGAATATTTTAATCGCTACACCGGCAAAGTTGAGGTTGAGAACATCTATGGCGAGGGCTTTGTCCGCTGGACGTATGGGAATCCGCTGGGGAAGTTGACACTGGAAGGCGTAGCGAAGCGCGCTTTTTTCTCACGCTGGTATGGACGCCGGATGAACGATCCGGCCAGCCGAAGGAAGGTTCTCTCGTTCATCGAGGCATACGGCCTGAACGTCGATGAATTCGCCGACTCCTCCGATTCGTTCAAAACTTTTAACGAGTTCTTCTATCGTAAACTCAAGCCCGGCGCCCGGCCGATTCTCCCCGACAAGGACGCCGCGGTCTTTCCGGCCGACGGACGCCATTTAGGTTTCCAAAATATCGCCGAGGCCGAGGGCATTTTTGTGAAAGGGGCGAAGTTCACCCTCGAAAAACTTTGCCAGGACGCGCGGCTGGCCGAGCGATACAAAAAGGGCTCGATCGTTCTCTCCCGGCTCTGCCCGGTCGATTATCATCGGTTTCACTTCCCCGTTTCCGGCACACCCGATCGACCAGTTTTAATTGATGGCGCGCTTTATTCCGTGAACCCGCTCGCGCTGAAGAAGAACATCAACTATCTCACGGAGAATCGCCGCAGCTACACCCTGATCAAATCCCCTGAATTTGGCGAAGTGCTCATGTTCGAAGTCGGCGCCACTTGCGTCGGTAGCTTCGAATACAGCTTTACTCCCGGTGTGCCCATGCACAAAGGCGACGAGAAAGGCTATTTTAAATTCGGCGGCTCCGAAACGATCACCCTTTTCGAACCCAACCGCATCGAACTTGCCAGAGATCTGCTCGAAAACTCAAAACTCGGGCGGGAACTCTATGCTCGCGTGGGCGACTTCATGGGACGAAGCACCTCCCCGTTCAAGAGCTAAGGATTCGCGAAAAAATAAGTTTAACAATTATGGCCCAGGGGTTTTGGTTGCTGACAAGGCGCTCGCGAGGAGCATATCCAAAGTGATCTGTAACGAAGCGAGCAACGCAGGCAGCGGCCAAAAGAACCAGCCAGAATGCTCCAGTTATTTTTTCGCGAGTCCTAAGCTCATTCCCCAGCCAAGCCCTCAAGCGCAGCCGGGGCCGCAAGTCCAGCTATGGTCACCCAATGTAATGGCGGAGACACTTTGCGACTTGATTCGTCTCGGGCTCGCCACGCACATTCGCGGCGTGCGCTCTGCATCGCTTTCCAGTCTCTCGTCGAGAATTGTTTCCTGGTATGGGGACAACGCGCGTGATTTGCCGTGGCGGCGGACGCGGGATCCTTACGCGATTTGGATTTCCGAGGTCATGCTTCAGCAGACCCAGGTGAAAACGGTCATCCCGTACTGGGAGCACTGGATGCACCGTTTTCCGACCCTGCAGAGACTGGCGCAGGCGAAGGAAGAGGCGGTCCTCAAGGCTTGGGAAGGTCTTGGTTACTATTCGCGCGCGCGAAATCTCTTGAGCGCGGCGCGCTTGGTTTGCCAGACGCACCAAGGTGAGTTCCCGCGAGAGTTTGAAGCCATCCTGGCTTTGCCGGGTATTGGGCGTTACACCGCCGGCGCGATTTGCAGCATCGCGTTTAGTCAGGCGGCTCCAATTCTGGATGGCAACGTGGCGCGCGTGCTTGCGCGTGTTTTTGTGATCGAGGAGGAAATCAAGAGCGGCACGGCTCAAAAAGAGCTTTGGCGTTTGGCGACGGCGCTGGTGCAGCGCGCATCGAAAGAGGGTGCCTCTTCGGAATTAAATCAGGGCCTGATGGAATTAGGAGCGACCGTTTGTTTGCCCCGGCAGCCACAATGTCAGCACTGTCCCATTCGAACAGGTTGCGGCGCCTGCAAAGCCCGCCGAACTGAAGAACTGCCCCGCCTCGCAAAACGTCCTCGCATGAAGGAACGGTTCTTTGCCGCCTTTGTTTTGCGAAAGGGCCGCTCGGTGCTGCTGCGGAAGCGTGCACGAAACGAGGTGAACGGCGGCCTCTGGGAATTCCCCAATCTAGAGACTGGTCCGCTCGAAGGAGATCGAACTGCGCCCTTCATCCCAGGCGTTCAGCTCAACCCGCTCACGAAAATCAGGCACACGATCATGAATCAGCGAATCACGGTCGAAGCGTTCACCGGAGAGGTGAATGGAAATGCCGACGTTCTTGCGAAAACATTCGCCGCGGAATGGCATCCCATTGGCAAATTGAAATCACTGCCTTTTACGGGCGCGCATGCCCGCCTGCGCGAGTTACTACCCAGATCGCAGTTTCCGGGTGGAATTCAGGCGCGGACGGAATGAAAAATCCGGGCGCGATTGCTTGAGCCGCTTCGGCCCGCCCGATAAAGTGGCTCGCGATGAATGTGCTGGTCACGGGCGGGGCAGGGTATATCGGGTCGATTTGCGTCGAGGAATTGATCAACGGGGGGCATCAGGTCACGGTGCTCGATAATCTGAGCGAGGGGCATCGTTCGGCCGTCGATCCCCGCGCGCGCTTCATCGAAGGAAACCTGGGCAACGGCGAACTGGTCGGGCGCGTTCTTCAGGAATCGAAGGCCGAAGCGATCATCCACTTTGCCGCGCATGCGCTGGTGGGGGAATCGATGCAGAACCCGGGCAAATACTTTCGGAACAATGTCGCGCTCGGGCTCGAGTTGCTGGAAAGCGCTGTGAAGAACGGCGTGAAAAAATTCGTCTTCAGCTCCACCTGCGCCACTTACGGTCCGCCCGATCGGGTCCCGATGACCGAAGATCTGCCGCAGCGGCCAATCAATCCCTACGGCGAATCGAAGCTGATGTTCGAGAAAATGCTCCAATGGTATCGCCAGATTCACGGCCTGGAGTTCGTCGCCTTCCGTTACTTCAACGCTGCCGGCGCCAGCAAAAAATATGGCGAACATCACCGCATCGAAACGCACCTTATCCCAAACGTGCTGAAAGTTCCGCTCGGCCAGGCCACGCAATGCGAAATCTTCGGCACCGACTATCCCACACCGGACGGAACCTGCATTCGCGATTACATCCACATCATCGATCTCGCCCAGGCTCACATCCTCGCGATGCAACCGGGCAAACACGGCTTCTACAATCTCGGCAACGGCGAGGGCTATTCCGTCCGCGAGGTCATTCGAATGTGCGAAAAAGTCTCGGGCAAACCGATTCCCGCGAATGAAAAACCGCCCCGCCCCGGCGATCCGCCGCGCCTGGTGGCTTCCGCCGAAAAGGCCATGACCGAGCTCGGCTGGAAACCAAAATTCCCCAAACTCGAAGACATCGTCGCCAGCGCCTGGGCGTGGCACAAAGCGCATCCAAACGGGTATTCGGACTGAGCGGACGCTATTGATTATCGATGTGAGTGAAGCGCTGAAACGATTGGGAATTTCGTGACTTTTCTCCCAAAGCGCGTGAATAAAGACCGGTCAACCAAAGAACGCCGCTCCTGACCACGTTTCGCGATGCGATCGTCTCTTTTGGGGCAACTAACTTGTGGCGGGCTCGGGAAGCCAAACATGTCCCGCATCTCGGGAAGGACACCGCTCCGGAAAAGATCGTTCGATCTCTCCTGCATCGCCTCGGCTATCGCTTCCGTCTGCACGTCAAAATCCCCGCTCCTTCATCTTTGAACTTTCAACCTTCAACCGACTAAAGCGTCCTCTCCGCTTCATTCGCCCCGACATCGTGTTGCCAAAGCACAAAACAGTCATTTTCGATCATGGCTGCTTCTGGCACCGGAGGAACTGGAGCTCAGGCAGAGAACTCATCGATCTCCGGTCTGCTTGCGGATTTTAGCGACAATCGAGCAGTAGTGCGCGGCAATATTGTCCGCTTCTTCCGGCTTGCTGCATTCTTCGACTACAAAGATTTCTCCGTTCGGTAATTCGCTAGTCCGCAGGT
>DASYTB010000119.1:0-1801 GCA_036002705.1 Verrucomicrobiia bacterium | reverse complement strand
AACTTGAAAATGGACGCGCAATAAAGGCCAGCAGAACGGGAAACTCAAGCGATCGCTTCGATTTCCCGCATCGGCCGCGTTTCTGGTGGCGGAAGCGGAAGGCTCTGCTCTTCCGCCGTTTGGACGGTGTCATCAACGATTTCGCAGAGTTTGCCGTAAGCCTCCAACGACGTATAGTTGATCCTCCTCGCTCCAGCGGACGAACATCAAGTATTTATCTTGCGCTTTCATGGCCGGACGATGCGCCGGAGCGCATTGCGAACTTGTTTTTCCTGATAATGTTGGGCATCGTCGCCCTCGTGACCTGAAACCAAGACGAATCCCGGAAATTTCGCGTGTCGGAATTTCCTGTGGCTCCTTTATCTCCGTGGACTCGAAGAAAACCAGCATTTTCCAAATCGACAATGAGTTCGCGGACCTTGCGCGGCACGCGACGCAATTTGGCAGAAGTACTGGTGAGCTTCCAGTCTCGATTTCCAATCATGTCTGAGGCGTCTTTAAAAGTCGCGCTTATCGGCACTGGGTCCCTCGGCAAGGAGCACGCCCGGATCTATGCGGAAATTGCCGCGCAAACCGGCCGACGCGTGCTGCTGACGGGGGTTTTTGACCTAAATCGGCAGGCGGCGGAACGCGTCGCGGAAAAGTGCCGAACGCGTGCTTTTCCTACGCTTGAGGCAGCCGCCGAATCCGCCGACGCCTTCAGCATCGTCACTCCGACCAGTAGCCATTTCGAAATCGCAAAAGGACTTTTAGTGGCGGGGAAGCACCTGCTCATTGAAAAGCCGATGACGGAAAACTCGGCGCAGGCCGCCGAGTTAATTGGACTGGCACAGGCCAAGCGATTGATCCTGCAAGTCGGTCACATCGAGCGATTCAATCCCGCCTTCAAGTACATGGAAAGCGTCGCGACCGAGCCTCGTTTTATCGAAGCACACCGCCTTTCACCCTATCCGGCGCGCAGCACGGATATTGGGGTGGTCCTCGATTTGATGATCCATGATCTGGATGTCGTGCTCGCTTTTGTGAAATCGCCCGTGGCGCATGTCGATGCCGTCGGCATTCCGGTGTTGAGCGCGACTGAGGATATCGCCAATGCGCGGCTTCGTTTCGCGAATGGCTGCGTGGCGAATCTCACGGCGAGCCGCGTGAGCGCGGAGCGCCTGCGAAAAATTCGCGTTTTCAGCGGCGGACGGAATACGAGCTACGTGTCGCTCGATTACCGGGCGCAGGAGGGGTTCATCTATCGCATCGCGCGCGAAGGCGAGGAAGAAAGCTCGCTTCTGAAAAAGCTGCTCTCAGCGCGTGATTCGGCCATTGTGAGCGAGTTCGGCGGCAAAAAAATCGTGCGCGAGCCGGTGCCCATTGAAAAGGACGAGCCGCTGAAACTGGAACTCGAATCATTCATTCGCTGCGTTCAGGAACAACAGACTCCCATTGTGAGCGGCGAAAGTGCCAAGCGCGCATTGGACCTCGCCATGGAAATCACGCGGCAAATTCAGACGGCTTCGGTGGGACTTCCTTCACGGTGACACGCACGGCTTCCTTCATGTTAATCGCCGGTGAAGCCAGCGGGGATACGCTCGGCGCGGAGCTGGCCAAAGCGTTGCGCGCGGAGAAAGCGGGAGAGGAACTCCAATTCTTCGGCGCGGGAGGGCCCAAAATGGCGGCCGCCGGTGTGAATCTCGCCTTCGATCTGTCGGCCCATGCCGTGGTTGGAATTTGGGAAGTGTTGAAAAACTATGGGAAGTTCAAAAGTTTTTTCGACCAACTCCTTGCTCTGGCCGCGGAACAGAAACCCGAT
>DASYTB010000118.1:0-3094 GCA_036002705.1 Verrucomicrobiia bacterium | reverse complement strand
ATCGAGAAGGATCGCACCCGCCGCTACGAAACCGCGACCGGTCTTGCGATTGATATCGAGCGGCATCTCAAAAATGAAACGGTCGCCGCGCGTCCACCCAGCGTCGCTTACAGGTTCCAACGAGCGTTCCGCCGCAACCGGCTTTTCTTCGGCGCCGCGGGCGCGGTATTCGCCGCTCTCGTGGGGGGCATTTCCGCGAGCTTGTGGCAAGCGCATGAAGCCTCGAACGCGAAGACCAAAGCGGAGCAGGCAAGCATGGCCGCGCAGGCAGAACGTGACAAAGCTGAAGCCTCCGAAAGGTCGTCCGCGCGAAATCTTTACGCAGCCAATATTAATCTCGCCCACCGTTCGTGGTCCGAGGGGGATCTTGCCCAGGCTGAAAATTATCTCCGCGCCGCGACGCCACAAACAGGCCGCGAAGACCTGCGGGGCTTCGAATGGCGATACCTGCACGCTCTCTGCCGCGACGAAAGTCGCCGAACCGTTTCGAGTTCCGATTTTCACGCGGGTGCGCGGAAATTGGCCTTAGGTTCAGGCGGCGCCGTCATTATCGCCGCCGGCAATGCGATCAGATCCTACGATATGCAAACTGGGGCTCGGTTAAGTTCGTTCGAGGCGGATTCGGTCCAGGCGCTTGCGTCGTCCACAAATGAGCCCGGGCTGGTCGCCTACACTGTTGCGAACGGCATTCGGGCATTCTCACCAAACGGCGAGACATTGTTAGGCGGCGGCGTTGCTCACGATTCCTGCAACGCGATCGCCTGGTCGCCCGACCGCTCCATTCTTGCGTCGGCCGGTCGCGAGGTGCGTTCGCTCGATGGTTCCCTGGATACGCACTCGATCAAGCTGTGGAATAGAAAAGACGGTGCTCTTCTCGCCGAGTCCATTCTGCTCAGCGCCGGCGTCAGCGTTCTCGCGTTTTCTGCCGACTCCAAATATCTGGTCTGCGGCTCGGAAGATACGGCGATTCATATCCTGGAGTATCCCGGCCTTCGGGAAATCAAAACCCTTCAGGGCCACACTGCGTTTGTGGTGGCGCTCGCATTTGATCTCTCGGGCCGACGCCTTGCCTCTGGCTCTCATGACGGCAGCATCATCCTTTGGGATTTTCCCGGCGGCCGCAAAATCACTCGATTGTTCGGCCACCAGGGGCGAGTGCACGATCTGGCATTTTCTCCAGACGGCGTGCATCTCGTCAGCGGCGGTATCGATCGCGCGTTGCACGTCTGGAATCTCGAGAAAACTTCCCTCCCGGTCCTCTTGCGCGGTCATCGCAACCATATCGATTCCGTTCTTATTTCAGGCGATGGAGCTGAGCTCTATTCCATGGGCGAGGGCGAGCTGAAAGTGTGGAGCTTGCCTTCGGATCGACCGGCGAACGCCCTTTATCATGGCCATTGGCTGAGCCAGGTAGCATTTTCGCCGTCGGGCGACTTGCTCGCCGCCGCGGATTTTCATGCCACGGCGGCCGTCCTTTGGGATGTCCAAAGTCGAACTCGCAAAGCCGGCCTCGAGCACCATGCCGCCTCTGGAAGCAACGTTGCCTTTTCACCCGATGGCAAACTGCTCGCCACCGTGCGCTTCGACGGCTCCGTTCAAGTTTCGAATCTCGTCACGAGTGTAGTGACCGAGTTCGCCGAAAATCGTTTCGGTCTCAGTTTAGCCTTTCATCCCACCAGGCCGATCCTTGCCGTCGCCTCTTTCGAGCTTCATTTCTACGACACCGAAACGTGGAAACCGCTCCGCCTGTTGCTCAACCCGCCGACCGGTCTTTCTTTGCGAGTGGCCTTTTCTCCGGATGGCCAAAAGATCGCCGTAACCCTTAACGATGGAAGCATCTCGCTTTGGAACCTATCTACTGGCGTCCGCCTACGCTCCAGCGAGCCGAATGGTGCCGGAATTACAGCCCTCGCGTTTTCGCATGACGGAAGTCGCGTCGCCGCGGCCGTGGACCAGAGAGTCGTTTTGTACAACACGGAGCGTCTTTCCGTAATTGCGCGAATCGAGAATCATCTTTCCCAGCTTGATGGACTCGCTTTTGCCCCCGACGATAAAACCCTGGTTTCGGCCAGTTGGGACGGTTCACTCCGGTTTTGGCGTTTGGATAGCCAGCAGACCGCGCTGACTTTGGTGCACGATGGCGGACCGGTTACTTCCGTCGCTTTTTCGCCCACGCAAAATCTCATGGCCAGCACAGGCTCGGACGGTTATGTCAGACTTTGGCCGGCAACCCCATGGGCTGAGCTTGATGCAGAAGAGCACCTAAAAACGCCTTTGAAATCTCGCGGTGTTTTGCTTCAGGCTCGCTGAGCGCCGGCTCCCGAAACAACCCAACGCTTATCCACCTCCTCCGTAGGCAATTGGCTTTACCAGACAGTACCCAAGGCTAATCTGTAGCTTAATCACGCGACAAATGGCGCAAACCGACCCAACAGCGGAAGACTCCGTAACAGCCCAGGAGCTATTTGATGCCGCGGCGAAGCTCAGCCCGGAAGAGAGGGACACTTTTCTGGATGAAACCTGCGGCCGTGGAACGGCGCTGCGACTTAAGATCGAACAGATGCTCGAAGCCGAAACGAAGGGCCAGCTTCCCTCTGGTTTCCCTTTTCCGGACACGCGAGAAGGTATTCTCCGCGTTGGACGGGAAGGCGATTCGATCGGGCGCTACAAGCTTCTTCAGAGAATCGGCGAAGGTGGTTTCGGCGAAGTCTGGATGGCCGAACAGAAGGAACCTGTCAAACGCCGCGTCGCGCTCAAGATTATCAAGCTCGGCATGGATACGAAGCAGGTCGTGGCGCGTTTTGAGGCGGAGCGGCAGGCCCTGGCGTTGATGGATCATCCCAACATCGCGAAAGTCTTCGATGGCGGCGCGACCGAAAATGGCCGTCCCTACTTCGTAATGGAATTGGTCAAAGGCGTGCCCATCACGGAGTACTGTGAGACGCACAACATCGGAACTGACGAACGTCTCAAGCTTTTCATCCAAGTCTGCCAGGCCATCCAACACGCTCATCAAAAGGGAATCATCCACCGGGACATCAAGCCCTCTAACATTCTCGTCAGCATCCAGGACGGCATCCCCGTCCCCAAAGTC
>DASYTB010000117.1:0-13029 GCA_036002705.1 Verrucomicrobiia bacterium | reverse complement strand
CCCTAAAAGCTCAAAGGCGAGAAGCCCGCCCACGGTCACCAGCGGTGAATCGGCCAGTTTCTTTCGCAGCAGCAACACGGTTGAGAAAGTCAGAACGAACCATCCGAAGTACAGACCGAGGAACTCGGGACCTTTGATCGTCAGAAGCACGGGAGAAAATTCGATTTCTGATGGGTTCATGGCACCGGCGTTTCCCACCGGGTTTCGATCCACGCGAGAACGGCATCCACGACCGGAAATAGCCGTTGATGCCACGTTTCCGCTTCCGCATCGGACCAGCGCGCTGGTTTCGTGCGGAAGGCGAGCAGGTCCCGCAAAACTTGCGCATCGATGCCGAATTGTTTCTCGAAAATGGGGACGCGCTCTTCGATCGCGGCGGGGACCGAAATGCCCGTCAGCCGCAACGCTTCAGAAAATTGCACCAACATCGTGGTGATGTTCCGCAGGACAAAACGATCGTAAGCTTTGTTCCGGCTCCGTGTGACAAAGGCATAAATCATTCGAAGCCGCAGATTCCGCACCGCCTGTTCGCAAAGGAATTTTTCAAGATTCGGATCGAGTTGAAAATCGGACAGTGGATCTGCTCCATGCAGCACACGGTAATTCCGCTGGATGCTGGCGAACTTCGTCGCGAAAGCGCGGACACTGCGCGCGAACCCGCGCTTTCCGAGAATGAAGGGATCGATCTGAGGTTGATTGCCAATGGCGCGCGCAATCTGCTCGTGGGCCTCGGCGGTCGAATTGTTCAGG
Source organism: Verrucomicrobiia bacterium (assembly GCA_036002705.1). GTDB lineage: Bacteria > Verrucomicrobiota > Verrucomicrobiia > Limisphaerales > SXQI01 > DASVNK01. The sequence goes on along the minus strand of DASYTB010000117.1, from coordinate 12,279 downwards.
AGAATCAAAAGGTTCAGATCCGAAACGCCTTCGACGAAATTTCCCCGGACCGCGCTTCCATACAGGCAGCAGGACAAGAGGTTCTCCCCGAGTTGGGCTCGCAACGAACCAACCGCGTCATCGAGTATCTTCTGAATTTTGGAGGTCACGATTCGTCGCAGTCTTAACCGCCCGGTTTCCCGGTCAAGGTAAATACGAGGGCGCTATGGCTTCGTTTGCTTTGTCGTCGAAGGGACGCGAACCTTTGTTGAACTCTATCAATTCTCGGCACGGCCGACATACAAAAGGGCCTTCCCGTGGTGTCTCTTCACGAGAAGCAACGATGCAATCGGATTCTGGGGATGGAAAGAGAAGTGTCGGCGGAGGAAGGGCGAGTGATCCTTCTTTTTTCGCCCGGCTGATCGGCGTTGGCCTTTTGCTGATCGGAGCTGTCCTGATCTTGAGCCGGAGGCACCTGAACGAAGCTCCGGTCACCGCTCGCACGCCAAGGCCAGTGAGTATCCCGCGCAGCTCGCGATCTGCAGCAAGTGCTTCCGGCGATAATCACCGGCGCGACCGTTCAGGCGCGGAAATGGTTCGGAGCGCGGAGGAGATTGTCGCGAGCAAATTAAGCCAATTTGGGCGAAGCCGGCGCGAAATTGTCGAGGCCATTGGCCGGCGCGAAAAGAAGGATGTGCCGCCGGAAATTCAAGATTTTTTCGATGCCGTGGAAGCCGGAGACTGGCCGCGAATCGATGCGGCCTTTGGGGCGATGGCGAAGCGGTCCGCGCAATATGAGGGTTCCACTCATTCTCCCGAATTGGACCCATTTTGGCCCGCGGTGCTGGAAACCTATGGCGCGACCGAGCAGGCGCATGATTGGCCGGCGCAGAAGCTTCTCGATTACGGTGAAGCCATTCTCGGTTCTCTCCGCCCCGGCATGGTTTATGTCGGCGGAACGGACCCAGGGCGATTCATCCCGACCCTGCTCAACGAAACCACGGATGGCGAGCAGCACATCGTTCTCACGCAAAACGCGTTGGCGGACAGCCGCTACATGGAATACGTCCGCTTCCAGTATGGCGATCGTTTTGGAATTCCCACAGAAGAAGATTCGAAACGCGTCTTTCAGGAATATACCGAGGACGCGCAAAAGCGGCTCGAACATGACCAACAATTTCCGAACGACCCGAAGCAGATTCAACCCGGCGAAAAGGTGGAAATGGTGGATGGCAAGGTCCAGGTCTCGGGACAAATCGCGGTCATGGCCATCAACGAAAAATTGCTTCAATCAATTCTGCAAAAAAACCCGGACGCGTCCTTTGCCGTGGAAGAATCGTTCCCGATGAAAACGACCTACGCGGGCGCGGTCCCGCTGGGGCCCATCATGGAGATTCGCGCGCAGGACGCCACCGCCGGACTGGATGAAGGGCATGCGGCGGAATCGCTGGATTATTGGCGGAACACCACCCAAGAGATCCTTGCCGATCCGGAGGCGCTTTCTTCACCCGACGCTCTAAAGACCTACTCCAAAATGGCGGTGGCGGAAGGAAATCTCCTGGGCAACAGCAGCTATCCCGCGCAAGCCGAAGAAGCCTATCGGCTGGCGACGGAGATTTTTCCGCGCAATACGGAGGCCGTGTCGGGCCTTGCACAACTTCTGGCGAAGAGCGGACGAATGGATGAAGCGCGCCAGTTGATCAATGGATTTATTCAACAGAACCCGGATTTGGAGCAACAGTTTGACCTCAGCCGCAAAGACCGGTTCTGGAACGTTCGAATATCGGCAGGAAAGTAGAAAATCGTAACTCTTCTTTTTTAAGGCTGGCGGAGAAATGGGGTGACCGACGGGATTTGAACCCGCGACAGCCAGATCCACAATCTGGGGCTCTAACCAGGCTGAGCTACGGCCACCGTTCGTGCGCTGAAGGTAGTGTTGCCTCGCTTCAGGGTCAAGCTGCGGAAGACGTTCCAGCGACCGAGTGGAGACCCGAGGTGGCCCACGCCGATGGGGACGCGGAAAAAGTTTAAGAATTTAGTGGCGCAATTGTTTTCCTCTGCTACAGTCTCGCGCCCTCAATTCGAGTCGGTTTACGCCGATAAGCGAGGAAGCGCGAATTTTGGCAGGTAATCGCATATTCGTGTAGGAGAGCTGTGACAAATAAGAAAAGCAACGTGAAAAAACCGGCCGCCTCGTCCGGCGGCAAGGCAAAGAATCTCGGGCAGGCCACGGCGGCTTCCATTCTTGGAAAACCGGTCGCCGCAAAGATCAGTCATGACCAAGAGGAGGAAGCTCACGTCAAACCGGAGTGGCAGAAGTATTATCGCCACTTACTCGAGCTTCGGGAACGGTTGCTGAACCAAATGAGCGGGCTGGCCAAAGAGTCCGCCGAAGAGATGGCGAGCTACAGCCTGCACATGGCCGATTCCGGCACGGATAATTTCGATCGTGACTTTGCCCTGAGCCTTCTTTCCTCGGACCAGGACGCGATTTACGAAATTGAGGAGGCGTTGAAACGAATCGAAAAGGGCACATACGGAATTTGTGAATTGACCGGCAAATCGATTCCAAAAGCGCGGCTGGACGCGATCCCGTGGACACGCTTTACTGTCGAGGCGCAGGCGCAATTGGAACGCGACGGGGCCCTGCGATCGCGCAAGCTCGGCACCCTCGGCACGGTGGACAGCGCCGGCGGAGTCGAAGTGGTGGAAGAGGAAGAAGAGCCGGAGGAAAAGCCCGCTCGGGAAAAAGAATAATTTTTATGCCACGCGAAATCGTAACCATCGAGTGCACGGAAGCGCGCAAGGAAGGCAAAGCCCCTTCTCGCTACATGACCACTCGAAACAAGAAGCTCAAGACGGAGAAGGTGGAGTTGATGAAGTACAATCGGTTTCTCCGCCGGCACACGCTCCATCGAGAAATTAAGTAACTATGCCACGCAAAACACATCCGGATAAGAACGAACGAGGCCGCCGCAGCCCGATGGAAGTTCGGACTCCGCGTCCAAAGCCGAAGATTGATTTCACCGTCGATGCTCTCGATTACAAAAACACGACACTGTTGCGCCAGTTCGTGACGGACCAGGGCCGCATTCTGCCGCGCAAGTACACCGGTTTGCCGGCACATTACCAGCGGCAACTCAACCGGGCTGTGAAGCGCGCGCGCCAGATGCTGCTGATGAAGTAGCCGCCTTCTTCTGAAATCACTTTGCCACGCCGCACGCTCCGTGCGGCGTTTCGCTTTAGAGACGGGAATGGTCAAGCTGGTTCTCTTCGATATTGATGGAACGCTCATCCGGACAGGCGGGGCGGGCGTGAGGGCGTTTGAGCGCACCTTTGCTGAACAATTTGGCCTGGTGGAGGCGACGAAAACGCTGAAGTTTTCCGGCCGCACTGATGTTTCGCTGGTGCGTGAATGTTTCGGACAGCATCGGATCGAGCCAAACGAAATGAATTTTCGCCGCTTCTTCGAGAATTATCCACGCCATCTTGAGAGCTTATTGGGCACCCTGCCAGAAGGAATTTGCGAAGGGATCGAACCGTTCATGGCCGATCTAATTTACGTCGAAAACCCTCCTCTTCTTGGGCTGCTGACGGGAAATGTTCGTCGAGGGGCGGAGTTGAAACTGAAACATTTTGGGCTTTGGGAAAAGTTTGTGACCGGAGCTTTTGCCGACGATCACGAGGATCGGAATTGCATCGCGGCCGTCGCGAAACAACGAGGAGAGAAGATTCTGGGCCGCGAATTGTCCGGGGATGAGATCGTTGTCATTGGAGACACGCCCTTGGACGTTCTTTGCGCCCGGTCGATTGCGGCCAAGGCGCTCGCGGTGAGTACCGGGAATTTCACGCGCGCGGAATTGGCGGAATCCAAACCACATTGGGCCGTCGAAAACGTAAGCCAGATCACAGCGGCTGAGGTCTTGGGCCGCAACGGTAGATAGCGCTTACGCGGCACTGCCAGCGAGTCTTTCCTCTTCAAACCCGGCGGCAGGAAAACGAAAATGTTCACAATTCTCCATCCGGGCGAATAGGTCAGGAGAGCTTTCCATGAGCGCGAGCAAGGCGCGATTCACCGCGGAGTGCAGAAGTTCCGGATCAGCCTCAGAACGAAGGTTTAGAAGCAATTCGCCCGATTGAACGGGTTCCTGGAGATTCTCGGAAAGATCTGGCGACGCGTCATTTCGTGAAACGCTGATGAAGGCGAGACCCGGTTCTCCATCCGAATTAAGGGCCATTTTGAGATGGGAAATATCGACGCCTTCGTGCCGCAGAGCGGATTGTGTGACGGAGGCAAGCTCAGTGAGAACTTTGCCGGCATCGAAATACTTCAGCGATGACAACCGCACGGTGCAATTGAGCCATCCCAGCGAAGCCTGGGCGCGGGCATAGAGAACGGCGTCCACGGATGGCAGATCGCGGACGGAATGCTCTTTCGTCATAAGGCAGCGAAGCCATTCATCGAGTCCGAAACCTTCGCGAAGAGAAGTTTCGACAATCGAGACCCCTGAAAATTGCTGCTCGAGGAATTGGCGCAACCGCGTCCTTTGAGGAAGAGAGATTAGATCAATTTTGTTGAGGATGATGATCTCCGCTTCTTCCAATTGCTTGCGGTAAAGATAGGCCAGTTTGTCCGAAAACCTCGCGCCGGGTTCGAGACCAAACGCGCGGGCCGCGCGAATCGGGTCCAGCAGAACGGAAAGGGGGGCGATCGTGAGCGCGTCGGCATCCATCTGGCGGAGACTGGAGATTGCTCGGCGAGCGATTTGTCCTGAGTTTCCCGCGGCTTCGACGATGAGGACCTCGGCATCTGTGAAACGTTCAAGCTGCGCTGTGAACGCTTCGATCTGGTCGCTTAACGGGACGCCGGAAATTTGCTCCGTAGAAAAATCCTGGTTGCGAAGAAAGGCGGTGTCCGCCAATTCGCCATTCGCGTCGTTCGTCAGAAGCCCCACGCGAATGCCTTTTCGTCGCAGGAGAGCGCCAAGGCGGCTTAGAGTCATTGTTTTGCCCGCCCCAAAAAAGCCACCGACCAAAATCAATCGCTGGCTGACTGCGTCGGGCAGTGGTATCGGTTCGGTTTGTTCGGTCTTTTGCACCTGGCTTCTCATGTGCTCGCGACAGCCTGGCGGCCGGTTGGCCGTGCAAGATAGTCGGGATTGGTCTACCTTTAACATACAGCAGTGCTTTGCGCCACAGGGAGTTTTGACAGGTCTTCATTCCCGATTCCGACTTGCCCCGCAACGTCGGTCCCGCCTGATCCGAACAGAATGCCGTGGTTAAGCGAGGAGCTTGGTCACCACTTCGCCGCGAACATCCGTGAGGCGGAAGTCGCGGCCCTGAAAGCGGTAGGTCAGTTTGGTATGATCGAAGCCGAGCAGGTGGAGGATCGTCGCGTTCAGGTCGTGGACATGCACTTTGTCTTTGGTGGCATTGAAGCCGAAATCATCGGACTCGCCGATGGTGATGCCCCGTTTTATTCCACCGCCGGCAAACCACATGCTGTAGCAATTCGGATGATGATCGCGGCCATCATTGCCGCCCTGAACCATGGGAGTGCGCCCGAATTCGCCGCCCCATGCGACGAGAGTGGAATCCAGCAGACCCCGTTGCTTCAAATCTTTGACGAGCGCGGCGCAGGCTTGATCGGTGGCTTTGCAATTTTTCTTGATGTCCGCAGTGAGATTACCGTGCTGGTCCCAGGCTTCGTGGAAAAGCTCGACAAAACGCACGCCACGCTCGACGAGGCGTCGCGCCAGCAGGCAGTTCATGGCAAACGACGGTTTGCCTGGTTCGACACCATACATTTCGAGAATATGTTTGGGTTCTTTCGAAATATCGATCAATTCCGGCGCGCTGGTTTGCATCCGGTAGGCCATCTCGAACGAATTAATGCGGGTGGCGATTTCGGGATCACCCATCACGCCGAGATGCTTTTCGTTCAGTTTCCGAATCGCCTCCATCGTATCGTGTTGTACCACGTCATCGACCCCTTTTGGATTGGAGAGATAAAGAATCGGGTCTCCCTGGCTGCGGAAGAGCACGCCGTTGTAAACCGTGGGCAAAAAGCCGGAACCCCAATTGGATGCGCCACCGCTCGGGCCTTTGGCGCCTGAACTGAAAACAACGAAGCCCGGCAAATCCTGGGATTCTGCGCCGAGGCCATAGAGCGTCCATGCCCCGATGCTTGGGCGGCCAAAGAGCTGCGAACCAGTGTGCATCATGATCTGGCCTGGCGCATGATTGAAGGCATCCGTGTGCATCGACTTGACGATGGCGATGTCGTCGGCGACTTCCGCAAGGTGCGGGAGAATCTCAGAGAGTTCAGCCCCGCTGTTGCCGTATCTGGCGAATTTGAATTTTGGGCCGAGCAGTTTCGAACTTGGGTTGATGAAAGCCGCGCGGTAATCCTTCAAAAGTTCCGATGGAGGCAAAGTGCCGTCGAATTTCGCCAGTTGCGGTTTGTTGTCGAACAACTCGAGATGGCTGGGCGCGCCAGCCATGAAAAGGTAAATAACCGAGTTGGCTTTGCCCTGAAAATGCGGCCTTTTCGGCGTGAGCGGATCCTGGCGGGCCGGAGCGGCGACGGCATAGTCAGAAAGAAGGCTCTTGAGCGCGATGGCCCCAAGCCCAACGCCGCATTCCTTCAGGAACCAGCGGCGCGAAAGAACCTGCGGGGGAATGCCTTTGTAAGTGTGCGATTGGCAATTCATACGTATTCAGGGCGCAACCAATATTATGGCTGCGGCCGAGCCGTTCGTCGAGTGAAGAAAAACTAAAGGAAGAAAGGAAGGGACGCGACGGACGCGTCTGGATTTTTCGCCTTCCTCCACTAATTTGCGGAGCATGCGCACTGTGCAGGTTCCGCTTGGGAATCGTTCTTATTTTATTGAAGTCGGTCGTGCTTTGCTTCGCCGCCTCGGTGGATATTGTAGGGCGTTGGAATTGGGACAGCGCTGCGCCGTTATCTCCGACGCGACGGTCGGACCGCTTTATGGGAAAGCGGCATTGGAGTCGCTGGCGAAGGCGGGTTTCGACCCGCTATTGGTCACTATTCCCGCGGGGGAACGGGCCAAATCCTTGCCGGTTGTTCAAAAATGTTATGACACACTGGCGGAGCATCGGCTTGAACGCAAAAGCTTCATTGTGGCGTTGGGCGGAGGAGTGGGGGGCGATCTTGCTGGATTCGTGGCCGCCACGTATTTACGTGGCCTTCCCTTCGTCCAGGTGCCCACCACGTTGCTCGCCCAGGTAGATAGCTCCGTCGGGGGCAAAGTGGGTGTGAACCTGAAAGCCGGGAAGAATCTCGTGGGCGCGTTTTACCAACCACGTCTGGTGCTGTGCGATCTCTCCACGCTCGATTCGCTGCCGAGCCGGGAGCTGCGAGCGGGGCTCGCCGAGGTAATTAAGTATGGGATCATCTACGACGCGGAGCTGTTCCGCCGTTTGGAACGTGAGATAGAAAAGATTGTGCGGCGCGATTCAAAGATTCTTGGAAAGGTTATCGCTCGCTGCTGCGAAATCAAAGCCGAGGTCGTCGGCCAGGACGAGACGGAGAGTGGTCTGCGCGCGATCTTGAATTTTGGCCATACGATTGGGCATGCGCTCGAAGCGATTTCCCGATATGGCAAGTATCTTCACGGCGAAGCGATCTCCATCGGCCAGGTGGCGGCGGCGAAACTCTCTTCCCGTATTCTGAGCCTTCCGGAGAAGGACGCGGATCGCATCCGTGAGCTCTTTGTTCGGGCTGGTTTGCCTACGAGCGTTCGCCTGACCAAAGCACATCGCCAACAGCTTTTTCAAGCCATGCGGTTGGACAAGAAAGTTTCCGAGGGTGAGATCAAATTCGTTCTCGCGCGCCAGATCGGAAAGGTGGATTACGGGATACGGGTGCCGACCGAAATGATCGAGGAGGTTCTTGATGAAATTCAATAATCTCTGATTGCAGAACGCTGTTGGGGCGCGGTGATAGACTCTGATTAGGGCGGAAACCCAAACGAGAGCTTAACCGCAGAATACTCAGCGTGAATTGTTCCGTCTGCGCGGCGAATCGTCAGCGGCGGTTCTTCCCATGATCGATCCCGCATCCAGTCGGGAAGATCCCGCGAAAGTATCATGGCAAAGAGACCGAGCAGTGGTGGCTCCGGTTCTCGCAGAACGACTGGACGCCAGCGGATAATCGTGAGGCCGTTTTGCTGGGCTGCGGCGCGAATACGGTCGTGTTGCTCGGCGGGCGTGATCGGAAAAACGCAGGCGAACCAGCCGCCCTGCGCCAGATGGGCTGCCGCCACTTGGCAATAATCGGCAATATTCCCTCGAAGCTCGAATCGGCAGGCAGCCTTTTGCGGGTGGTCTCCTTCAATCCCGCTGCCCACCGAAAAATAGGGCGGGCTTCCGAGGACGAGATCGAACCGCTCATCAGGTTGAAACACGGACCGATCGCGAAAATCGCCCCGTCGAATATCGAAGCGATTGAGCAATCCGTTCCATTCCGCCGATTTCCGCGCGAGCCGGATACTCTCGCTTTGCGCTTCAACCGTTACGAACCGAGCACCCGCCAACCGCCAGGCCGCAAGCATAGCAACGGTGCCGATGCCACTGCCCAGGTCGAGAGCGGCTCGAACGCTTGGAGCCCACGTGGACCCGTACCAGGCGGTAAGAATGTCGTCCGTCGAGAAACGGTGGCCGTTTTCCAATTGAAAAATTCGGAAGTGTCCGCCGAGAGCATCGAGAGTTTCACCAGGTCCGATGACAGTATTAGTCAGAGCTCCCGGGGGGATCTCCCCGGGAATGGTCCAACCGCGGAACTGAGAATTGACATTCATCTGGTTATTTTTCGGCGCAGAGACTCGATTTGTGACGGTTTCGTGAATAAAAGCGAACCTTGGATGTGTATGCAAGTCTTTGATAGCAAGATCGATAGAGTCGATGGGTGTCCAATCGGGAGCTTTCCGAGTTGACGGCTCTTTTGCCCCCCCCGTAAGGTACTTGGACGACGCAGCCGCATCAGCGTATTCTGAGGAGTCCATATGCCAGAAGGATATTGCGTAAAATGCAAAGCAAAAAAGGAGATCGCCGACGCCGTGGAGGAACTCATGAAAAACGGGCGCAAGGCGATCAAAGGGAAATGTCCCACCTGTGGGGTGGTGATGTTTAAGATTCTTGGCGGAAAGGCCTCGGCCCCGGTGCCCGCGCCTGAGCCTGAGCCGAGCACTCCGGCTGCGTAAACTTCTATGTCTCAGGAATTAGCTTATGTCATCATCACTCCGTACTCGTTACACAAGTCACGGACGGGAGGAATCCTGGCGCGCTTGATTACGCGTACTGGGTTGGATTTGGTTGGAGCGCGCATGTTTGCTCCGAGCGAGCAACTGGTGAAGGAGTATTCGCAAGCCATCGTCTCCGCGAATGATCCCCAGGATCGCAGGATTCAGGAATTAATTCGCGATTACATCCTGCAAAACCTCTCGCCCGATCCAAAAACCCATAAGCGGCGTCGGGCGATGGTCCTGTTGTTTAAGGGTGACGATGCTGTTCGAAAGACACGGGCGGTCATCGGCAACATCAGTGCTCATCGCCACGGCGGCGAAACGATTCGTGATACCTATGGCGATATTATCCTCGATGAACACGACAACGTCCGCTACTTCGAGCCGGCGGTGCTCGCCGCGCCAAATGCCGAAGAGGCCCAGTTGAAGGCCAAGCTCTGGGCGCGCTATTCGGATTCCGACGGCGGTATTTTAAGCGACATTATTAGCTACCCGCCCGGCGAAACCCCACAGCGCACTCTCGTCCTGATCAAACCGGACAATTTCCGCTTCCCGACAGGCCGCCCTGGCAACGTGATCGATTTCTTTTCCCGCACCGGCCTTTATATCGTGGGAATCAAGGTACACCGGATGAGCGTAGCCCAGGCGATGGAATTCTACGGGCCTGTCAAAGAGGTTCTTCGCACAAGGCTCACGGACGTCGTCGCCTCAAAGGCCAAGGCTACCCTTGAAAAGGAATTTGGTTTTCCCATTCCCGGCGGCGAAATCAAGCAACTTGGCCAAATCCTCGGGCCGCTCTACGGCGACGATCAGTTCAATAACATTGTTCGCTTTATGTCCGGCCGCAGCCCTTCGGATTGCGAGGAATCCTTGCTCAACCAGCCCGGCACCGAAAAATGCATTGCCATCGTTTACGAAGGCGTCGAAGCGGTGCGTAAGATACGGGATGTTCTTGGCCCGACCGATCCATCCAAAGCCCCGCCGGGATCTATTCGGCGCGAGTTCGGCTCCTCGATCATGGTGAACGCAGCCCATGCCAGCGATTCGGAGGACAACGCAAAACGCGAAATTGGAATCGTCAACGTCGCGGAAAACACGTTCAAGAAGGTTGTAGAAGAACTGTACGGCAGGATTTAGTCCGGAATTTTCAGCCGAGCGGGCATCACCGCTCCATCAGGGCAGGCCGGAGTAATTCGCGCACGTCAATGGCTTCCATTCCAGCCGCCCGGATCGCCTGCAAGCCGAGATCGGTGTCTTCGTAGGCCCGGCAGTGCTGCGCGGGAATACCAATCCGGCGCGCCGCCTCGAGGAAAATATCGGGCGCCGGTTTCTGCTTTTTCACGTCTTCACTGGTCACAATCGCGTCGAAGTAGTGGCGGATTCGCAGATGTTCGAGCACCTGCTCGATAATGTGCTTCATCCCGCCGGAAGCGACTGCCATCGGCAGTTTTCCGTGATTCGCGTGCGCGACCGCGACAACAACTTCAATGGCTTTCACTTCCGGGAGAAATGGCAAATAGGCCTCCTCCTTTTCCTTTGAGACGGCGAGGGGATCGAGTTGTTTGCCTTGTTCCTCGCAAAGCATCTTGAGAATGTCGCGCGATGGCACTCCTCCTAGCGAATAAAACCGGTCCTCCGGGAAATGTAGCCCGTGTTTCGATGTTATCTTATTCCAGGCTTTCCAATGCAGCGGCATGGTATCCGCAAGCGTTCCGTCACAATCAAAAACGATTCCCTTTATTTCACGCATTCGTGCCGGCAATGTAGCGTGTGAGCCGGTGAAAGTGAATTCCTTGGCGCGAAGGTGCTCGCTGGCCAGGGAAGGTCGTCAGCTTTTCGTGTAAGCTCGTTCCACTTTGGCCACCCGGAGATGGTAGTCCGAATACCAGACGCGTTTGCCAGCTTCCTGCGCTGGTCTGTGTTCGAGGTGCTGTTTCCAGGCCGCGATCGCTTCCGGATTCGACCAGTACGACACCGTGATGCCCAAACCGCTTTCGTTTCTCACACTTTCGGCCCCAAGAAAGCCGGGCTGTTTCGCGGCGAGTTGCATCATCCGGTCCGCCATTTGATCGTAGCCTCGATCTTGTTCCGTCCGTTGCGAGGTAAAGATCACCGCGTAGTAGGGAGGTTCGGGAGTTTTGGCAAAACTGTTCATGGCCCGCTACTTCGTCGCGACTGGTACATTGACGATGCGCAACCGCCAGTCGGTGAATTGCGGAACGACTTTCAGAAGCCCGAAAGCGTCAAAAGTGTAATTGCAGCCCTCGCCATACATGCTGTCCGGGCTGACGTTGAAGGTCCAGACGGAGCCGGAGGGAACTGGACGTTCCTCACCAGTTTCGAGGCGCTTCGACAGATCATCGGGCGAGGCATTCAGAAGCGTGGCGGAATCCTTTTCCTGCCAGTGTCGAAAAACTCCGCGGCTCGCGATCAGGCGGCGCATGATTGGATTGAGGACAGGCGATTGCTGGTGGCCGCGGAAGACAGCTTGAAGTTTGCGATCCCCCGTGCTGGCGCTTTGCAGAAGCAATTGCGTTGTTCGCTGGCCGTAAACGAAGGCGCGTCCTGGATCGTAGCCAAGTTGTGGCTCAGTCACGAGGATAGAGAAATCGTTCCACATAAATCCGATGACGGACGGCGAGATTGGGTCCTGCGGTTTGAAATCGCGCAGCGCCCGCTCCGCGAGATCGCGCGAACTTGAGTCCGTGATCCAATCCGGGTGAGTGCCACAGAATTTCCGCTGGTTTAAATCGCCCAGCAGTTGGAAGCGGATCGGACCAACCGCGGCGAGCAGTTCGCGGGGACTGTAGCCCGGTTCCATTCCTCCGTGATTGCACTGGATGAAGTTCTCGCCCGAGCCGGGGTAGATGACGACTGGCAGAAAATCGTAGGCCCGCATGATTTTGCGTGCATTGAATGTCTCGCCATATTTCGCGCGGCCTTCTTCCAGGAAACCATAACGGGACTGGATCGAGAGTTCCTCGTGATTCCCGCGCGCGAGAAAAACCTGTCCAGGGTTGGTCGTCTTTAA
>DASYTB010000116.1:0-2873 GCA_036002705.1 Verrucomicrobiia bacterium | reverse complement strand
GGTGGGATCATCGAGAGGCAATTGGAGTTTCGCGAACGAGCTCAGTTGAAAAAAATCACGCAGAGTCGGCGCGGCCGTCAGGGCGAGTTGCTCGAAGGCGTTTCGCGGGAAGATCACGGGATGTTTGGGGCGGCCATCACGGCTGGGCTGGCAAATGGCGGCGGGATTTTGTGCGGCGAAGCGGCAAAGTTGCGCAATCGCTGCGAAAGAAATCTGTGGCTGGTCCCCGAGGGCCAAGGCGAAGTGAGTTAAAGCCCGGTCCCAACCAGTCCACCGGCCCGCGCATTGGATCGAACTGAACATTCCGTTTTCCGGTGCGGGATTGGCGATTCGCTTTTCGACGGGGAATTGAAGCCGGTTGAATGCGCGTATGAAGACAATGACGGCGACGCAGGCGCGCCAAAGATTAGGCGCGGTCCTTTCTCGTGTTCTGGAAGGTGAAGATATCGGCATTGTCCACTCGGGAACCGGCAGGATTATCGCGCTCCGTCCGGTGTAGGTTTACAGCGAAGATTATGCGCTTTTGGAATATGGACTGACGGAGAAAGATCTCAAACGAGCGGTTCGAAAGATCAGGACAAAGGCCAAGCGCGAAAAAACGAAGGAATGGGATGGCACCATCGAGGGACTTCGCGGTTGAGGCTGGACCGAGCTGGAGACGGTGGGCGAGAAACCGGACAGATCGCGAATTGGAGAAAATCGCCGAACGGCTGAAACACCTGCGGAAGCTTTTGGGAAGCCTCACGTCCACGCGGGACTCGGACTGCGGAACCTGCGCGAAAGTGTCTTTGAGTTTCGAATTTCACGGGCAATCCGAGTCGTTTTTCTTTTCTTCAGACCCAACCGGTTGCAGCTAATGCTGACCGGCAACCACGATGAAGTTCGCGCGTGGCTAAAAGAAAACGTTTAAGCGCTCAGTTGTTGCGGTTCGCTTGCTCGCCCGATTCCCTTTGCGTCTTTGCGGCGGGCAGTTGCGGTCTCGGCATTCTCGCAGGCGCGAACGCACGGCGCTACTCCGGGGGGCTCGACGTTGAACGGCGATCAGGGGCGGTCTCGATTTCGAAAAGCCGGTTTGGGGGATGCAAAGAGGCTGCGGAGGATGGCGAGGTTTTCGATGTCTTCGTGGAGGTCTTTGCTTTTCGGGGTTTCCAGACAGCCGGGCAGGCCGGCGCAACGCGGGTCATTGACGATGTGACGGAAGGCTTCTTTCCCGATCTTGCCCTGACCGATTCCGGCGTGGCGATCCACGCGCGAGTTGAGATCGGTTTTCGAATCGTTGAGGTGAAAGGCGGTGACTTGCTTCATCCCGATCAACGCGTCCACTTCGTTCAGCGCGGCATCCCAACCCTGGGGAGTGCGGATGTCGTATCCAGCGGCGAAAAAATGGGCGGTGTCGAGGCAGACGGCGAGGCGCTCGGGGCGCTCCACATGATGAAAAATTTCCGCGAGATGCTTGATCTGGTGGCCAAGGCAGCTTCCCTGTCCTGCCGTGTTTTCCAGCGCGATCCGCACGGGAGAAGTTTTGGTCGCGCGGAAGACCTCGTTCAGCCCGGCGACGATTTGTTTAATGGCCTGTGTTTCGCCCGCGCCTAAATGCGCGCCCGGGTGCATCACGAGAAAAGGCAATCCGAGATCGGTGGCCAGTTGAATTTCCTGAAGGAGCGACTTGAGGGAGTTATCGCGGTTCGGGGATGGGCCCGCGCCGAGGTTGATAAGATAACCCGCGTGGCCAAAAACGCAGGAGAAGGCGCTGGCGTTGAATTCATTCGCGTATTTCGCCAGTTCCTCGGGCGTGTAGGGGCGGCCAAACCATTGCATATTGTTCTTTACGAACAACTGCACGTTTTCGCATTGCAGGCCGCGCCCGCGCTCGAGTCCGCGCCAAACTCCGCCAGAGGTGGGCATGTGCGCGCCAAACCGCACTAAAGGTCCTCCGGTTTGGAAATGAGGGCCGCGATGCGCGCGAGAAGTCGTCCCGCCGCGCCGCCGTCCAGGACCCGGTGATCGAAGCTCAGGGTGAGATTCGCTTCGGTGACGGGCACAAACTGCTGTTTCGCTTCGTCCCAATGCGGTGCTTTTCGTCCGGCGCCCATCCCGAGAACAAGAGTCTGCTCCGGCAGCGGAATGGGGGTTGCCCAGGTGAGACCGAACGTGCCGAAATTTGTCACCGTGGCAATGGAGCCTCCCGTGGCATCCGGCGGAAGGCGGCGCGCGCGCGCGAGCTCGACCAGTTCATTGTAACGCTCGACCAGGACGCTCAATGATTTCTTGTCAGCACCCCGCAGAACGGGAACGAGAACGCCATCTTCGGCTTCGACGGCGAATCCAATGTCAATCGCGGGCGGATGCACGATCACGTTGCCGATCAAGCGGCCGGCCGGAGCGCTGTTCTCCGCAAGGGCGAGGGCGAGCGCGCGCAAGGCGTAAAGCGCGGGACCAGGCTTCGGCTGCACTTTCTTGCGATGATCCAGGAGCGGATCCAAAACGACGGGCAGAGCGACGGTTGCGAGCGGACGTGTCCAACTGCGGCGCATCGCGTCAGCGACGGCGACGCGCATGCTCGAGGCGTTGCTTAACTTGTGCCTCTCGAGGTTGGCGAGGAATTTTTCGAAGTCCTGAGTCGTGACGCGTCCGCCTGCGCCACTTCCGGCGATGCCGGCGAGATCGGAAGAATGCAGGCCAAGTTCATGCATGCGCGCCTTCATGCGAGGAGACATATAGCTCGCACCGGCGGAATTCACGGGCACAGGCAACCCGCGCACGGTGGGCTCGACGCGTTGCGGCGCCGTTTCGGGCATTCCATTCTCCCTGGTGGCGGGAGGCGTCACGGCGGCGGGGCCGTTTCGCTGAGGCAAGCCGAGCGTCCGCGCGAC
>DASYTB010000115.1:0-1538 GCA_036002705.1 Verrucomicrobiia bacterium | reverse complement strand
GACGGGCTGAAGCGCTGGCAAAGCGAATCACAACGGAATCGAAAGGCGACACGGAGCGCGTAAAGGCAGCATATAAATTGGTTTATGGTCGTGAGCCCTCGGCGGCAGTAAGTACTGACGGGATGACTTTTCTGGGCGAGCAGGCAAAGCGGATTGCGCAAGCAGGCGCGGTGGCGAAGGCGGCCACAGATTCAATGCCCGGGCGCGTCGGCAGCGCGGCGGCCTTTAAACCGGCGGGTGGGCAAACGCGGCTGCAAGTGCCGGATAACAGTTTGATGCCTCAGTATGATTTTACGGCTGAAGCTTTCATTCTTCTGCAGTCGGTTCATGAGGGCACCGAACCCAGAACAATCCTCTCTCGTTGGGATGGCAGGAAAGATCAGCCCGGCTGGTCGCTGGGAGTTACCGGCAAGAAATCAGCGGTGCCCCGGAGCATTCTTCTTGAATTGATTGGGGATCCCGCCGAGGACGGCGCCGGTGGATATGAGGCGATTTCGTCAGGACTGAAAATTGAATTGAACAAGCCGTACTTTGTCGCGGTCTCCGTCCGGATCGGCGATACGAGCGAGACGGGCGTGACTTTTTACCTGAGACAATTGTCCGCTGACGCGGAGATGCGGGTCGCGCACGTTGCACATAAGGTTACGTCCAATCATCAATCGAATCTGGCACTGGTTATCGGCGGGCGTGATCCGGACAAAGGCCAGGCCTGGGATGGATTGATTGATGACGTGCGTCTTTCGCGATTGGCGCTGAAGCCGGAAGAACTGTTGCTGGCGCGCGAAGGCTCAAACGAGAGCACAGTGGGGTTCTGGCGCTTCGAGGAGCCGGACTTTTTCAAGGACTCGAGTCCGAACGGCCACAATATCAGGCCGGAAATTGCACCCGCAGCGAATGCAGACCCTCAAACGGCGGCGCTGATAGATTTCTGTCATGCGTTGCTGAATTCAAACGGGTTTTTGTATGTCGATTGAACAGGATTGATTTATGAAAAGGATGATTCCGCATCACGAGTTGCTTTACACACGCCGCGATTTCCTGATGCGCGCAGGAGCGGGATTCGGTGGACTGGCTTTGAGTTTTTTGTTGGCGCAGGAAAATGCGCAGGCAGCCGAGGCAGCGACGGGTAATCCACTTTCGGCGCGGCCACCCCACTTCGCGGCGAAAGCGAAGAGTGTGATTTTCCTGTTCATGGAAGGTGGTCCTAGTCACCTCGACACGTTTGATCCGAAACCGAAACTCAAGGAATTGGCCGGTCAGCGGTTGCCTGAGAGTTTCGGACCAATCATTACGGCGATGGGTGAGGCGGACGCGCCATTGCTGGCGGATCGCCGTGAGTGGAAGCAACACGGGCAAAGTGGAATCTGGGTTTCGGATTGGCTGCCGCACATGGCCGAGTGCGTGGATGACTTCGCTGTAATTCGTTCGTGCTGGGGCGATGGTTTGAATCACGCCAACGGCGTTGGACAGATGAACACGGGTTCGATTCTCGGCGGGCGTCCGTCGTTGGGCGCATGGGTGAGCTACGGGCTCGGAAC
>DASYTB010000114.1:0-1984 GCA_036002705.1 Verrucomicrobiia bacterium | reverse complement strand
GTGCCCGGTACGAACGCCTGATGAAAAGCAAGGGCGAAAACGTCGTGGTCGGCGTGCAGCACGGCGTTTGCGGCGGATGCCACATGAAATTGCCCGCGCAGATTTTGGTGACCTGCCAGGCGCAAACTGAATTGGTCACGTGCACGAATTGCGGGAGGATTTTGTATTACACCCGCGACATGGATCTGGCGGTTGCGGATTGAGCCCAACGGCGGGTGAACCGCTAATGAACGCTAATTGATGCGGGCGGAACCTGTGCGGACGATCCTTGAGATTGCCAGAGCTGCGATCGGACTGGATGCGGTTTGTCTTGGAACGGGATGACGAAATTGAATTTCGACACATCGCCTTTTGAGCGCCTTAGTAACATCGCCTTCTCCTTATTAGCGTTCATTAGCGGTTTAAAAGAAATCTGCGCGCTTGTTGATTCACACCGTTTGAAGTATCGTCGCTCCGGTTCTGGAAGGGCGGAGGATCGCTTCCTTCGATGCGAATCGAGGGGGGAGGAAAGTCCGAACTCCACAGGGTGCGATGCCGCGTAACCCGGGCTTGTTGGGCCGGGATACACGCGGGAGGCGACGCCGCGAGGCGTCCCGACGGACAGTGCCACAGAGAATATACCGCCCGGTTCGCAAGAATCGGGTAAGGGTGAAAAGGTGGAGTAAGAGACCACCGCTCGAAGCGCAAGCAACGAGGCACGGCAAACCCCATCGGGTGCAAGGCCAAATAGGGGACCGCGCAGCGGCCCGCTGCACGTTTCGCGAAAGCGAAACCGGTCCCGGGTACTGGCTGCTCAGACAAATGATTCTCTCTCCCGCCTCGGCGGGACAGACAAAATTCGGCTTACAGCCCTTCCAGAACCATTTCCTTCCCCGTGAACCTGATGCAAAAGCGGCGCTAAAGCGCACGCACTCCAAACGCTGACGCGATCCGAACGCAACGACAACTCGCGAAGCGCCTGGACTGCGTGCGCTTTAGCGCCGCTTTTTGGGGTGGGGATTGCTCCAATCAGCCTCACGCCAGGATCGCCAAGGCCGCCAAGGATTTCGGAAAACTTCTTTGCGACCTTGGCGATCTTTGCGTGAGGCACTCTTGTTTGAACCTCTCCGTGACCGATCAGTAATTCTTCGCCCGCGGCAACGGTTTCTCCTTTGGCACCGGTGCCGGCGAACTTTCTTTCAACTGGAGCACGGCAGGCGAACTCAGATTTCCCGCGCGATCAATCGCACTCACGGATACGACGTCCGGCGCCGTGGAAAACGATTTCGACAAGACCGTCGACGGCAGCAGTTCGGTTTTCCATTCGCCGGAATCTTTCGTCTGCACCAGCCACCAGCGAATCGAATTGGTCGCGGCCGGCGACCAGCTTAATTTCGTTCGAAAGACGCCGATCGAAACTGAAGCGATTGGTTTCCCTGGCAACGCGCCCACCAGCCAGCGCGACGGCGGGACCAATGCCGGTTGAATGTTTAGCGTGCGCGAGAATTGCGCTGAGAGCGAAGCGTTCTGCATCAGGCTGCTGGCGTTGTAAAGAATGTAGCCGGATGCGCCGGTCGAATCTCGCGTGAGTTGCACCTGGCTCGGGATTTCGTCGGCACTCCATTGCCGCGCGCGCCAGATAGCGATCCCCGGCCAGAGATGACGGTGCTTCGGATTCTGATCGACCCACCAGTTCAGCAACACCCCGAAGCTTTGTTCCTTCGGCGAGCGCGCCCAATAAAGTTGTGGCGCGAGATAATCCACCCAGCCGTGAGCCAGCCATTTGCGCGAGTCGGCATACAACTCCGCATACGCGTCAGTGCCCTTGATCTGCGGCGGATTTCCCGGACGCCAGATGCCGCGCGGGCTGACGCCGAATTTCACCGGAGGCTTGGCGTTCTTGATCGAGCGATAGACGCGTTCGATGAAGGCGTCCACGTTTTCCCGACGCCAATCTTCGCGACTCATCTGGCTGCGAATACCGAACTTTTTCCAGCTTGCCTCG
>DASYTB010000113.1:0-3455 GCA_036002705.1 Verrucomicrobiia bacterium | reverse complement strand
GATGAATGAATAGACCTCCGAAGGTCCCGGGTTGGCGATTGCCGCAAAGCGGTGTTTTATTCTCGGGTCGGCCTTAACGTTCGAGGTCACACCGAGATACCAATTGAGCGCGTAGCTTCGCGTGCGGAGAAGGCTTTTGTGGTTCGTCACGGTCGATTTATCCGCCGGGCAATGGTAAATGGCGGCTGAGGGGCTGTGGCGATAGAGAGTTCCTCGCTCGATGTTGGTTGAAGTCAAGTCTTCCTGGGCGTTGCCAACGACCCATGAGTCTTTTGTGCTTACCCAGTTACCGCTGCTTCCCGCCGTGTTGTTGTTCAGCGGCAGTCGATCGTCGCTGTCGTGGACGTATTGCTCCCAGCTAAACTGTAGCTGCCTAAGATTCGACAGGCACTGAATGCTTTGCGCCTTGGCTTTGGCCCGCGAAAGAGCGGGCAGGAGCAAACTGGCCAGGATGGCGATGATCGCGATCACGACCAGGAGCTCGATCAGGGTGAACGCGCTTCGCGCTTCATGCGAGCCCCCCCGCCCGGGGCGCGAGCCTCGATTGCTTTTTAGCTTCATCTCTATTCTCCTACGCTTTGTGCAGGGACATTAATAGACTTATAATTGAGTTCCGGGTTTCTCGCCGGAAAGCGCAAGAAACCCGGCGGAATCGAATGATGCCGCCTCTTTTGGAGAGGTTGGCCCCTTAGTTCAGCGGTTCGATCGGGACACGAACGCCGTGGAGAGTCCCGGCAGGATGAAGGCCAAGGAGAACGCCAGTGGGAGAATAGATATCCGTCTGGAAGACGGCGGTGAATTCATCGCCCGCCTTGTTGACCGTGATGGTGCTTCGAATTTTGCTGATGCCGGTGAAGGCATTGGCCAGATCGAAACCCAGGCGCAAGTCCGTGGCGGCGAACTGATGGTGCCCGGTCGGTGTCCAATTTCCTTGTCCGGCCGGTCCTCCCGCTCCCGGACCGTTATTCGAAGCGATCAGGACACCTCCGGGGGTGAAACTGTCGAGCCTCGTGAAGTTAAGCGTCGCGCCCGGAATTGGCAGCGTGGCTGGGTCGATGGTCACTTGCGTGATCCAGGTCCCCACCAACTGATTGGGATTTCCACCCCGGTCCGAATCGTCGCCATCGTTGTTCGCCTTAACGGTCTGGGGCGCGAGGAACGGGAGAGTGATCGCCGCGACACCCAGGGAAGCGAGCATTGCGAGTTTTGTTTTTGTCGGGCGGAGCCCTCGGATGGATTGCTTTAGCATATTAGTCATACCTTGTTCTTTCTATTTGTTTTTTATTTAGCAGGCGGTTTGCCTGAATTGCAGGCTGTAATTAGCGAGCAAATTGTTTTTCCAGATAGCCCGCCAACTCCTTTCAGGGCACACTTCTCGCGTGGGCACAATTCTTGTGTTCCCTGCCTAACCGTTCAGGGTGATTCTTGCCGCGGGCGACGACGCGCGCGTTATTCCTCGGACGGCTTGTCTTGCTTTGTGGGCATCGGTGCTCTCCAGAATTGGATACCTCCGCCCCCGGCCAATAGTGTTTGCCCTGTCGGCGAAAATGCGAGAACGTCCGCACCGACTTTGAAATTCAATGACGCCACTTCCCGGCGTGTGGCAACGTTCCAGAGCTTCAATTTTCCATCGAAGGAGGCCGAGGCGAGGGTTTTCCCATTCGGCGAATAAGCTAGAGATCTCACAATATTTTTTTGTCCGAGGGATGGGGGTATCTCCTTCCAGGAAGTCGTGTCCCAGAATCGGATTGCGTTGTCGGCTCCGCACGTCGCGAGGATCTGGCCGTCAGGAGAAAAGGCTGCCCCAAGTACGACATCGGTGTGGCCCACCAGGATTGCCACCCTCTCGTGGGTCGCAGCATTCCAAACTTTCGCGGTCGGGCTGCGTCCGGCCTCTATTTCCCGCCCGGTTGCAGCCAGAAAATTTCCATTGGGAGAAAAGGCGATCTGAAAGATGTTGCTGGCGAAGGCGTGTGCTGCTTCGGCAATGACCACGCCGGTCATGGCATTGCAAAACGTGAGCGTCCCATTGGCCCCTCCGATGGCCAGCAGACGCCCATCAGGTGAAAGCGCGGCGTGCGAATTGGTCTCACTCACCGGGCCGTCCAGGATGGTTTCGCGGGCGATCTGCGTGTCCACATCAAACGTTCTCAGAAAATAGTTGGCGCTCCGGGTGATCAAAGCACGGCCGTTGTCGGAAAATGCCACCGGCTCAGCGGCCCCGACGAACACGGCCTTTTCCTTAAGCGTCGCGACATCCCATGCGACCACCTTGTCCTTCTCGATGCCGGCGGCGACGAGCTTTCCATCGGGCGAAAAGATGGGCCGTGATACGACATTCCACACCGCTACCGGCTGCCGCCGGGGATGAATGTTCCAGAGGATCGCAGTCTTGTCTTTGCTGCCGCTGGCCACCGTTTGGCCGTCGCTCGAGAAATCCACACTTGTTACCTCGCTGCCGTGCCCGTGGAGTTGTCCAATTTCCCGCGGTGTCGCCACGTCCCACAGGCGGACGATCTGGTCGGAACCGCCCGTGACGAGGAATTTACCATCAGGCGAAAAGGCCAGGGTTGAATCCTCGCTTCCTTTCAGGGAAGCGATCGGGTTTCCACTGGCGACGTTCCACACCTTGACTTCGGCATCTGAGCTGGTCGTTGCCAGAATTCGGTCCTCGAGGGATAAAGCCATCGCGCTGATGCCGCCAATTTTCAGCGTTCTGATAAGTTGCAAGGTCTCCAGATCCCATATCTTTGTGGACCCATTCCAATTGGCCGTGGCCAAACGATTACCGCTGGGGGACAGGGCAACATACGCGCCGGACTCGGGAAAAGTGTGTTTCAATTCGTTGGCCCTATAATCCCAAAGTTCGGTCCGACCGCCGTCTTGACCGAAGCGCAAGAGGGGCGGATGGGTGCCGACCAGTAAAAAGGTTCCCTTGGGCGAAAAGGCGAGGCGAAAGCGCCCTAACGCGTCCTCATGTTTGAAAATGGGGCGGCCGCTCTCCAGGTCCCATACGGTCATCTGATCCTGACCTCCCACGCCGAGCAATCGACCGTCCGGGCTGAAGACCAAAGAAACCACATTGGGTTCGGGAAAGGTCCGGAGCATTTTTCCGGTGGCGGCGGTCCGGATTTGCACCGGATCTCCCACCGATCCCGTCGCGAGGAGTTTGCCATCCGGCGAAAAGGCCACGCAGTCTACCGCCTGGTGATGGCCGGATAAAGTGACGTGCGGATCGCCCTCGCAAAGATTTCGGAAATAATACCACTCGAAGCTGCGCCGATCCTTTTCTCCGGCTCGCGGCCGGTGTGCTTCCAAAAGGCGGAGCGTGCCGCCAAGGTCGCCGTCGTCCCAGGTATGCTGGGCAAGGCTCATGTCGGAGTCGTAAAGATTTTGATCGGCGCGCTCTCGATTCTCCTCGGCACGCACGCGATTTTCGTCAGCGAGCTGATGTT
>DASYTB010000112.1:0-6682 GCA_036002705.1 Verrucomicrobiia bacterium | reverse complement strand
ACGCTGACGGGTGATCTGCGGATTCCCGCGGGCGCGCGCGGGATTGTTCTGTTTGCCCACGGCAGTGGCAGCAGCCGGAAGAGTTCGCGGAATCGATTCGTTGCCAGCGTCTTGAATAAACGCGCGATTGGCACCCTGCTTTTCGATCTGCTCACATTGGACGAGGAAAAGGAAGACTACGTGACCGCCCACCTGCGTTTCAACATTCCACTCCTGGCCGGACGTCTGCGGGGCGTGACTGAGTGGCTGGTCCGTCGCGACGGCGATACTCCCATCGGATATTTCGGCGCGAGCACTGGCGCTGCCGCGGCTCTCATTGCCGCTGCCGAACTGGGCTCAAAGATCAGTGCCGTGGTCTCTCGCGGCGGCCGGCCGGACCTTGCCGGAAGGGAATTGCAGCGCGTGGTCACGCCCACCCTCTTGATCGTCGGCGGAGAAGATCATCCCGTCATCGAGATGAATGAAAGCGCTTTTGCCAGATTGACCTGCGAAAAAGAAATGAAAATCATTCCCGGCGCCACGCACCTCTTCGAAGAACCCGGAACCCTCGAGCAAGCCGCCGATCTGGCCGCCGCGTGGTGCGAAACACATCTGAACGCGTGATCCCGCATTTCCCTGGAGCGGCGCCTCATGAGGGCGCCGCCATAATAGTGAGTCCTGATCCCGAAAAACTCGCCGCGCTCTTTTCGGCTCTCCTCCCGCCATGCTGACCATCGGCCAGCGGCATCGGCTGCAAATCACAGATATTGCTTTTGGAGGCGAAGGAGTCGCCCGCCTCGGTGATTTTGTCGTTTTCGTCCCATTCGTGATCACCGGCGAAGAGGTCGAGGCCGAAGTCACCGAGGTGAAAAAGAATTTCGCGCGCGCGCGGCTCATCTCTATTGTCAGACCCTCAGATCAACGCGTCCAACCGCACTGTCCCTATTTCGGCGAATGTGGCGGCTGCCAATACCAACACATTGCCTACGCCGAACAACTCCGTATTAAAGAAAAACAGATTCGCGACCTTTTCCAGCGTGTGGGGCGGTTTGAGGCAGAGATCGAGCCCGTGGTGCCTTCGCCTCGCGAATATGGCTACCGCAATCGCATCATGATTCGCAGCCAGTGGAACAAGCCGGAGCAACGCCTGAACATCGGCTTCGTCCGTTATGAGAATCGCCTCGTTGTCGATATCGACCATTGCCCGATTTCAGAACCCGAAGTCAGCGAAGCAATCAAATCCGTCCGGGCCCATCCTCCTCCCAAGGGCGGGTTGAAAGTCGTGTTGCGCAAATTTCCCGACGACTGGGAAGTGCCTAAAGATTCGTTTTTCCAGAACAACTTTTTTCTCCTGCCGGAGCTGGTCAAGACGGTCCGGGATTACCTCCGCGCCAGCGGCACGCGCTTTTTGCTCGATCTCTATTGCGGCGTCGGCTTCTTCGGCATCGAAATGGCTGGCTCTGTCGAACGCGTCATCGGAACCGAACTGGATAAAAAAGCCGTTGCCGCCGCGCAAAATAACGCGAAGCGCCGCGGCCTGAGTAATATCGAATTCCTCACCGGCGATACCGGCGAACTCCTGCCCGCCTTGCTTCGCCAATTCCCGGCGAGCCAAACCAGCGTCATTATCGATCCCCCGCGCACCGGTTGCACGCCCGAGATCCTGGATTTGCTGCGCGAAACCCGCCCCAAGCAAATTATCTACGTTTCCTGCCATCCCGCCACCCTCGCCCGCGACCTGAACCTCCTCTCCGCCGACGGCCTGTATGAAGTGGGCCACGTCAAGCCGTTCGACATGTTTCCCCAAACCCAGCACGTTGAATGCGTTGCTGAGGTTCGCCTTAAGCCGCTTGGATCTGCATCGGGCGCGTAGGGGATATTTCCGTTTTGGGTTACGCGAGGGATTGCAATCCGGATTCTGCGGCACGCGACACGAACGGATATTTATTACAACGCAGGTCAGAAAATAGTTTGCCTTGCTGCCCAAGGGACGGCTGAATTTATGCATGTTTCGGATCGGGCGAGGTCTTCGTTCGTGGTTGGAGAACGTCCTTGGATGTTTTCTGCGGCCAGGAGCCTTCGTTTGGGTGGCAATCGCCCGATCGCTGGATTGGGTTTTTGATCGCTGCCGCTTGCTTTCGGCGCAATTTCGTTGTTTTCGGAGGCCTCGGGGCAGCGAGGATGGCCGCGTCCGAGACGGGCGCGCTCCGATAACTGAGCGATTACCCTCGGCCGTGTTTCGTTTTTGCACGGTTTTTGTTCTTACGGCCAACGCAGCGAGCTACGCCCAGCGCACCACTCACATGCGCACGTTTCGCACGACGGGAACTTACGCGGCGAATCTTTCCATTTCGCCGACGGGAACTGTTCTTTCGAAGAGCGGTGATATTTCGACGGTCACTCTTCTGGACGGCTATTCGCAGCATGAGGTGACGCTGCCGGAGGAAAGCACCTTTCGAGTTTACCGAAGCCGCTCCGGGCAGATCTGGACGGTATCAACGAACGGGGTGTGGCTTTATCACCAGGGTAACTGGACCTCGCATTCGATTCCGGAGGTGCGGAACGAGGTGGTGAATTATCCGTTCAGTCAATTGCACCAGATCAGTCTTTTGCCGGCGGAGGTGAATCACGTTCTAATTCTCTTGCATGAGCGGCTCCTGGATTATGACGCGACATCGCACCAGGTGCGGCTCCTCCGAGAGGCGCGCGCCACGCGGCTCGGCGAATTCCGGGAAATGCAGCAGGGCGCGGACGACTCGATCTGGATCAGCGGCACATTCGGCGTCGCGCATCTCCAGGGTCCGGCGCGGCGAATCACTCCCCAAACTGTCTGGGGTGAGTTTCTCTTGCCGAAGACAAATCTTGTGAACACGCTTCAGCGCCCTTCGGAATACCCGCCCGGCACCGTGACACTGAGCGCGAATCCGCCTGCCACGACCGGCGGACGTTTTGTGGTTCAGTGGCACGATGACCGTTGGTCGATCATCCCGATCGAAACTGAAAAGATTCGCCAGGCTTGGGGTGGTTGGGACAATTCAATTTGGGGCTACTCGGCGAACACGCTGCTGCGAATCGAGCCCGCACCTGCGCCCTCGTTCCGCAAAGAGCTGGTTGCGGGCACGCAGTACGATGTGGCTGTCGAGACGAACGGCGTTTTCTGGATCGCTTCTTCCGAAGGCCTGGTTCGCCACGCTCCTTTTCTCTGGCGGCCGCGGCCTGATTTGGAGGATCTCCAAAGCGCGGTGCACGCTATTTCATTTGATGGTACCAACGCAATTTTGGCGACGTCCGAAGGGCTGCTCCTCACTTCCGGCCGGCCTCATCAGCTTTTTCCCTGGCCGGAAGAGATCGAAGGGCAGGTTCCGCCGCGCGAAAGCCTGTTTCGACTGAATGACGGACGATTGCTGATTTCAGCTCAAACGAATCCGGTGCTTTTCGATCCGAAGGCCGAGCCGGAGAAAAAAAGGTTTTCGTCCCTTCGAACGCCGCCTGCCCTTCATGCCCACTTGCTGGGGCAACTGCTCGATGGCTCGGTTTGCGTGTGGCTGGAACACAATCGACCTGACCGAGGGTTGGATTTGCGGATCTTTGATGGAGAGCGGTTCACTCCCATAGAGATTCCTCCGCTCCAGGGCGCACCTGAAGGCTTGAACCGCAATGATCTCACTTTCGTGAAGGAACTTGCCAAAGGAGATTTGTGGATCGGCGCCGGCGGGGATTTGATCCGGCTGCGGCTCACGACCGGCGCCGTTGAAATCCACAGCGCGGAACAGGGACTCGGCGGCGAGCGCATTCTTGCGATCAGCGCGGTGGGCGAGGGCCGGATCTGGTGCGGCGCGGCCTCGAAGGTTTATGAATATCGCGGACGCCGCTGGGAACGGATTCTCACGACAACGGACCGTATTACAGCGATTCTTCCCTCGGGGGGCAGTGTTTGGGTGGCCACCGCCTCTGGCATTTACCGATACATGCAGGACTCCTGGATCTTTCATAGCGTGAACGAAGGATTGCCGGCGGGCGCCATCTACGCCCTGCGCACCGGTCCGAACGATCTGCTTTGGGCGGGTGCGAGCCGCGGCGTTTTGATCTTTCATCCAGACGCTGATCTCGATCCACCTCACGCACTCGTGCCAAGTTTGCAGGAAGCACAGAAACCGTCCACGCTCGTGCCGACCGTCATTAATTTCCATGGCCGGGATAAATGGGATTACACGCTCCCGTCCGACCTGCTCTTTTCCTACAAGCTCGATGAAGGCGGTTGGACGCCTTTCTCGAACATTACCTCGCACGTTTTTCAGAATCTCTCTTCCGGCAAGCACCTTTTGGAGGTCTTCGCGATGGATAAAAACGGAAATAAATCGCCTGTGGCGAATCATGTCCAATTTTCCGTGATCGTACCGTGGTTCCGCGATCCACGCTTGCTGATTGTGAGCGTGCTGGCGCTGGCGCTGATTCTGGTGTTTGGGGGAATCGCCGTGAACAACCACTTCGAACTCAAACGCAGCTACACCGAGGTCGAACGAATCGTCCAGCAGCGGACCCGCCAGCTCGAAGAAGCCAACCAGGAACTGCTGCATGGCCAGAAGATGCGCGCGATTGGCACGATGGCCGCTGGCATCGCGCACGACTTTAACAATATCCTCTCGATCATCAAAGGCTCGGCTCAAATCATTGAAGACCATCCGGACGACCGCGAAAAGATTCACACGCGTGTCAGCCGCATCCAGATGGTGGTGGAGCAGGGGACCACCATTGTGAAGGCGCTCCTTGGGCTTGGCCGAATGAGCGAACAGGATCTCGTCACCTGTGACATTGGCAACCTGCTTCACGAAACCAGGAAGATATTGGGCGACCGTTTCCCGGAGACGCTTCAATTCCACGTCGATGCCTCGGCCGATCTGCCGAAAGTCCTTTGCTCTCAGGAGGTGCTCCAACAAATCCTCCTCAATTTTATTCTCAATGCCGCGGATGCCATGGGCAACGAAGGGCTCCTTCAGCTCTCCGCGCGTGAAGCGCCAGCCTTGCCCAAAGATATCGTTCTTGCCGCTGCGTCCGCGCCGTCCTACGTCGTGGTCACGGTCACTGATGAAGGCGGCGGCATCTCTCCCGAAAATTTGCCGCGCATCTTCGAGCCATTCTTCACGACCAAGGCGCTTTCCTCTCGCCGGGGGACCGGTCTGGGGTTGTCGATGGTTTACGAATTGGCTAAAGGTCTTGGCTACGGCTTGGCCGTTGATACGAAGCTCGGCGAAGGCAGTTCTTTTTCGATTTTTTTGCCGGTGGATTCCCCTGTTCCCTTGCCTGAAAAACCGCGTGCCATTTAGTTCCCTCGTTTTCCAATCGACTGGGACGGCGGTCTTCTAGGGCAACAAAGACATCCTGAATCGCCGTCGGGACCAGCCTGATTAATCAAGTCTTCGATTCACAAATAGCAGCGGCGACCATTTCCAGAACCCGGCGCAAGCCATCGTCGCCGCCCAGGCTTCCCTCGTGGAATGGGGTTCTGGGAATCGGTTTCCAGTTGTCACGCGAACCGTCGTACTCGAACGGTTGGGGTAAACCAGTCAGGGCGGGATCGTACTGGCCGTTGTTACCTCCTAGTTTATAAATCACCAAGTCAAGTGAGGGCACGATAAAGAGCCCGAAACCACCCGCGCCCGATTTGTAAAAGGCATCTTGCGGCGCGCCAGCGACATGGCCGTCTGAATTATTCTCGAACTGCAAGGTGAAAGGACAATGCGGGTTATAAGGGGAAGGTTGGTGGCAAAGCTCGATGTAATCCGGGGGCACAAGTTGCTGATCTTTCCATTTACCTTGATGCAGCAGGCAATAGCCGAAGCGCAGCACATCGGTCGCATGGATCGCGGTGCTGCCCGCTCCGTTCGCGTGCGGCATGGTGAAATCGCCGCGGTGCAGGCAATAACCCCACGGTCCCCAGCCCATCGGCCGGGCGAGGCGCTCGTTGATATAATCCTGCAGCTCGATCCCGGTGATGTGGCGCAACACGATCGACGCAATGTGCGGCGCCGGGGAGGAATAGGAGTACCCGGCCCCGGCGTTCGTCCAGAGCACCGTCCGGATTGATGATCTGTCCAGGTCGCGAATGTTCTGTCCGGGAACGGGTGTGAGCGGGACGACTTTTCCGTGCACAATTCCCGGGCTGCTCCCCTCGCCGTGATAGCCCGCCGTCATGCAGAGCAATTGGCCAAGGGTAATCTCCGCCTTGCGCGGATCATCAAGCGGGAAGGCCTCGGGTAAATATTTTTCCGTGAAGACTTTCGTGTCCAAACCATCCGGAATCTTGTCGCGGAATTCGTGCAGCATAATTCCGCAGGCAATGCTCGTATAAGCCTTGCCGGTGGAGGCCATGTCTGGATTGGCGTTGCGGTGCGCCCGTCCGAAATATTTCTCGAAGACGAGATACCCATGCCGGACGACCACCAAGCCGCCATTTTGGGTGCAGCGCTCCGTGAAATTGAACGCCTGCTCCAGCTTCGGAAGGTCCATGCCCCCGTGTTCGCGAACCTCCGCCGCGGATTTCGCGGTTCTCCAACCGCCTTCGCTGTCTGGCGGCGGGAAATAATCGTCGCTCCGGCTGGAAACCGCGTCCAGAAAAAGCAGAACCGCGCTGAAACGAAGGATTTGACCGCTGGAGAGGAAATTCATGGCCGCATTAAAGCGAGATTGGCGCTCGGACAGCGAG
>DASYTB010000111.1:0-2899 GCA_036002705.1 Verrucomicrobiia bacterium | reverse complement strand
CATGCAGGCGGCCGGCTATTTCCTGCCACTGTTGATGGGGACAGAACTGGTTTGCGGGCTGGCGCTGTTGGTCGGCCGCTTTGTTCCGCTGGCGACGGTGGTGATCTTTCCAGTTACGCTGAACATCCTGCTCTATCACATTTTTGTGGCGCCAGAAGGATTGCCTGTCGCCATTGTGCTTCTCCTGGCTAATTTGTTTCTCGCCTACGCCTGCCGGAAGCATTACAGCCCGCTGCTCGCGCCGAAAATAATCATGAGTTGACCGGCGAGGCGGGCTTCACGCCAACTGCATGGCAGGCTCGGATTTCGTCAGGGGGAGGCCGCAGGGGAGCGGCTCGGGGACGGGGGCGAATTCGGTGATGGCATTGAAGAGTTTGGAGAAATCTTTGTTGACGTCGCCGGAGAGGCAATCGGTGATGTCGCTGGCGAGGTCGGGATATTTGTCGGTGAGGCTGCGGAAGCTGAAGTTTTCGTTGTAAAAGGCATACACAAGTTTCCGCATATTTTCGAGGCCTTCCCGCAGCATTTTGCCGTAGTCCGTAAAGCGGGCGGGGGAAAAGTCGCGGGCGACGATGGCTTCGTGAATGGCGTCGCCGGCCATGACACCGCTCTTAAGGGCGAGGAGGACGCCGGAGGAAAAGACGGGGTCGAGAAAACAAAAGGCGTCGCCGGCGAGGAGCAAGCCTTCGGTAGCGCAATATTTCGAATGGTATGTGTATTCCCCCGTGATAAAGTAGTCGCCCGTTTGCTGGCCGGGAGCGAGATACTCTTCGATCCACTTATTTTGGGTGACTTCGCGATCGAAAATCGCCTTGGTATCTTTCAATCCAAGGCGGGAGAGGTATCTCCCTTCGGCGACGACGCCCACACTGACCAGATCGTCATGAAGCGGAATGTACCAGAACCAGCCTTTTTCCGGAACAAATGCCACCGTGGTCGCGCCAGCATCGATTCCTGAATCGCGCTTGGCACCCTTGTAATACGTCCAAACGGCGGCTTTGTGAAGTTCGGGATCGCCCATCCGCCATCCGTTGCGGACGGCCGCGAAGGCTTCGCGGCCGCTGCAATCGATGGTGATCGGCGCATAAACATTGCAGCTCTTCCCTTGCTTGTTCGTGGCTCGAACCCCGACGACCCGCCCCTCGCGATGGAGCAATTCGTTCACGATGGTTTCTTCGCGAACGGTTGCCCCGTTGTCCCTTGCGTGATTCAAAAGCATGAGGTCGAATTCGGAACGCAGCACCTGCCAGGTTTGGGCGACGTCCTTTTCGTAGCGGTTGAAAAAATAGAATGGCTGGGAGGCTTTGCCGGACGGCGAAACGAATTGGACGCTGTATTTTTTGACGAAAGCGGATGCGCGCATCTTTTCGATGAGGCCGAGACGCTGGAGCGGATGGAAGGTGAAGGGCAGGAGCGATTCCCCAATGTGGTAGCGGGGGAATTTTTCGCGTTCGAGGATCAGAACGTTATGGCCGTGCTCGGCGAGGATGGCGCCGCTGGATGCGCCGGCGGGTCCGCCGCCAATGATAATAGCGTCGTAGGATTCGGCGGAAGTATGGCTGGGGTCGTGGTGCTGCATGATTAATTCGGAGATTTTGCCGGGGGAAGAATTTCAACGATTTCGGCCAGGGAATGGCCCTCGGGATTGCTCAAGGTGTTTCGGCGGCCATAAAGAGTGTGCATTCCGCGCAGAGCGAAAACACCATTGATGAAATCATCTGAGCGCACACGGAGAAAGGCTTTGGGCCGGCTG
This sequence comes from Verrucomicrobiia bacterium, assembly GCA_036002705.1. GTDB lineage: Bacteria > Verrucomicrobiota > Verrucomicrobiia > Limisphaerales > SXQI01 > DASVNK01. Next base: position 1,146 of record DASYTB010000111.1, on the reverse strand, counting down.
GTGTGGGCAACTTTGTGTTTAGCCAGGATGGTGCCGAGCGGGACGGTCTCGGCTAGAATTTCGTTTCGGGCCGAACGAGGTAACAGAGCCAGATAAATCTTGATCGCGCCAAATTCGACTTTTTCGCGGCGGGCGTCTGTGACGAGCGCTACCTCACGGAAGTAGAAGTCGCCGCGTTGTTCGCGCCGGAGGACATCGAGGTGAATGGTTGAGCGGTGGAATTTCTCGAGCGTCGGAGTCATGTCGCCGTCATGGACGAGCAACTGTTGATGCGGTTGCGGCATCTCTTCCGCGGGAATCGCGTCGATTGGCGGCAAGTTCAGACCGGCATGCGCATAGAATTCGTCGAGCGGGTGCGCGAAGGGGAGGACGAGCGGTGACTCAGTACCTTCCGAATAGCTCATTAGATTCATGACAGCTCAGGCGTAACGCGCGTTCTTATGCTCAGGCAAAAAGAATTCGTGCAGCAATCGATCCACTTGCAGCAGGCCCTCGCGATTCAAAATGATCGAGTCGCCTTCGAGCATAAGAAAGCCCCAGTCCTTCAACGTTTGCAGGGGCGCGGCGAAGCGCTGCAAAATGTCGATCGAGAATTTCTCGTTAAAATAGCGGATGCTGGTTCGGCCGAGTTTGAGTTGCAAAACGAACTCACGGATCAAACGTTCGTCTTCATTCGGCGTGAGGGCGCGATAAACGGGGAAGTCGCCGCGGTTCACCGCCTGGACGTAGGGCTCGAAATCGTGCTGGTTCTGGTAATGCGTGCCGTTGATGTGCCCGAAGGAGGCGACGCCGAGCGAAAGAAGATCCGCACCCGCCCAGAGGCGATCTCGATAAATAAAACGGGTTTTTGATTTGTCCTTAACGGCAGTGTAGGCGCTGCCGACGGTGTAGCCGGCTTTTTCCAACTCTTCGAAGGCCTCGGCGACCCAGCGCCGTTTGACATCCCAATCCGCGACCGGCGCAACGAGGCGTCCTTCCACTTTCATTTGTCGATAGATGGCCGTGTTAAACGGAATTTCCATCTGATAGATCGTGACGCTGTCCGGCGCCAGTTCAATGGTCTTGCGCACGTTCTCGCGCCAGTTCGCTTCGGTCTCCTCGACCATCCCGGCGATCAGATCGATGTTGATTTGCGGGAAGCCGATC
>DASYTB010000110.1:0-2341 GCA_036002705.1 Verrucomicrobiia bacterium | reverse complement strand
ACCCAGCGCGCTACTGGCCTGATTGTTGTTGGTAGTGGTGTGAACCTGCTGCTCCGCCGCGACCCAATCGCGGAGTTTTTGAATCAGATTCGTCCCCGAGAGGCCGTCGGAGCTAGTGGAGTTCGTGCTCACGTGGTGGGCGAGCCAGTTCGTCAATGACGACCAATTTCGTTGCGTAGCGGGCGAGTTCGTCCCCGTGGATTGCTGCGTCTGAAGCCAGCCTCGCACCTTTTGCACAAGGTTGCTCGCGGCGGACGAATTTGTTGAGGCCGAACCGGGTGTTCCAAGATAGGCGGTCAACCGATCGGCCAGCGCGGGCGCGTTCGTTCCCACAGTGTTGGTTCCGTGTTGAGTGAGAAAGTTCTCCCATGACCGGAGACGGTCCAGATGAGCGTTCGTTGCATTCGTTTGGGTTTGGTCGCGATTGAGAAATCCGCCCAGAGTATTTAGAAATCCGGACGTTCGCGAATTATCGGCGCTCGACTCGGCGGCCGCCGGCGATGGCTCGAAAGAGATGAGCCCCGCCACCATGTATCCCCATAAAAGGAATCTCCCTGCTCTCTCAATTTCCTCCAGAGCTTATAATAGATTGATTTTCGCTGGTTGTCAGCCCCCGGCCCCTCCGAGGGACGCGCGACTTCGACGGCGGAATGGCGAGGCGAGCGCCGCGCGATTGTCACCGAGGGTCCCTCGCTTTACCTTCGATCCGATGTCGCGCGAGTATGTTCTGGACCAATTTCACGGGCCGGTCGAGTTGAAGATCGACTATGCCCGCGAATTGAACGAACAGCAGTTCGCAGCGGTGACCGCGCCACCGTCACCGGCGCTCGTGATCGCGGGGGCGGGATCGGGCAAAACGCGGACACTCACCTACCGCGTGGCTTACCTGCTCGAACAGGGCATACCGCCCGAACGCGTTCTTCTGCTGACCTTCACGAACAAAGCGGCCCGCGAAATGATGCGCCGGGCGAACGACATTCTTGGTTCCGATCTGAGTTCGCTTTGGGGTGGCACTTTCCATTCGATTGGAAATCGTATTTTGCGGCGGCACGCCGATCGCCTCGGTTACAAGCCGGATTTCACAATCCTGGATCGCGAAGATTCAAAGGATCTGGTGCAAGCTTGCATTGACGCCGCAAAGATCGATGTCACCGAGGTGCGCTTTCCCAAGGCTGACATGTTGGCTGACATCTTTTCGATGGCCGTGAATACGCATCAGGCGATCCACAAAGTTCTGGAGAACAATTACCGGCACTTCGCGGGCATGGGAGAGACCATCGGCAACCTCCAGAAGGCGTTTCAAGAACGCAAGCGGATCAACAATGTCATGGATTTTGATGACCTGCTGGTCCTCTGGCTCAAACTCCTGCGCGAACACGAGGATGTTCGCGAGCAGTACCAGCGGCGTTTTCAGTTTATTCTGGTGGATGAATATCAGGATACGAACAAGCTGCAGAGTGACCTGATTGATCTCCTCGCCGAACGGCATCGCAACCTGATGGTCGTGGGGGACGACTCGCAGAGCATTTACAGTTGGCGCGGGGCGAATTTCAAAAATATTTTCGAATTTCCGAAGCGTTATCCGGAAGCGAAGGTTTACAAAATCGAGACGAATTACCGCAGCACTCCAGAGATCCTCGAGGTGGCGAACGCGGTCATCGCGACCAACACGCAGCAACACCAGAAGCGGTTGGTTGCCGCCAAAAAATCGGGGGACAAGCCAGTGCTGGTGATTTGTGGCGACGCACGCGAACAGGCGGCGTTTGTTGGGCAGCGCGTGCTCGAATTGCGGGATGAGGGAATCAATCTGAACGAAATCGCGGTTTTATATCGATCTCATTTTCACGCGCTGGAGCTCCAACTCGAGCTGACGCGGCGCAACATTCCGTTCACGATCACGAGTGGCATTCGCTTTTTCGAACAGGCTCATATCAAGGATATCTCTGCGTTTCTGAAGCTGCTGCATAACCCGAACGACGAAATTTCGTTCAAACGCCTGGTGCGGCTCCTGCCTGGCGTCGGAAATAAGGGAGCGGACAAGCTTTGGGCCTGCTTTGATGCCGGTATCAAAGCTCTGCCCCCGGCAGCCGAACATCCCACCGCCATGGCCCTGCAGAGCTGCGCCAAATCGGTCGGAAAAAAGACCGTCGTTGCGTGGGCGCAGTTCACCACCACGGTTGCCCAAATCGAGGCCCCGGATGTCCGAAATAAGCCCGCTGTTGTCCTGAACCTCGTCCTTGAGGCGATGTACGAGGAATATGCGGAAGATAGTTTTGCGAACTATTCAATCCGACTGGATGAAATCGATCAGCTCATTAACTTCGCCCAAACCTTTACCGAT
>DASYTB010000109.1:0-8158 GCA_036002705.1 Verrucomicrobiia bacterium | reverse complement strand
GATATCGGTGCGAATGGCGAGGTATTGCTCGGGTTTGTCATCCGCATCCAAAAACGGAAAGATGGTGGTGTCCACCCAATAGATCGTGCCGTCTTTAGCGCGGTTGCAGATTTCACCTTTCCAGATTTGACCGTGGCCGATGGTACTCCAGAGATTATGAAAGAATTCTTTGGAATGATATCCCGAATTGATGATCCGGTGATCCTGGCCAAGGAGTTCTTCGCGGTCGAACTTGGAGATTTCGCAAAACTTGTCATTGACGTAGGTGATGAGACCCTGCCGGTTGGTGGTGGCCACGATCGAATGGGCATCGAGGGCGGCTTTATACTGTTCCAGAAGGCGAGTGCCGGCCGAGTGCTCAACTGCCTGCGCAGCAGTCCGGGTCCGCAAGGTGCGAACTTCCTCGGCCAATTGCGCGGAGCTCATTCTGGAAAGGTCTGGCATGCGCGGCAATTTACCGCGAACGCAATAAAGAAGGAAACTTCTACTTAAACGACTTTAAGACACCTTAAGGTTCGCGCGGTACTCTGTGGGGGCTTGGCCGACAATCTTCTTGAACACGCGATTGAAGTGCGTCAGCGACTGGAAGCCGACCTGGTAGGCGATTTCACTAACGCGGAGGTTTGGATTGAGCAGAAGGTTCTTCGCACTTTCTATGCGCACCCGCGAGACATACTCGGTGAAATTAATTCCGGTGGCTTTCTTGAACATCTTGCAGAAGTAAAAACTGCTGGTGTTCACGGCTTTGGCAACCTGGTTGAGGGACAGTTCTTCCTCTTGATTGTCGCGAATGTATTGCTTCGCCTTTGTAATCGTTGGTGGTTCGGCGTTTTCCTGCTGCACGACGATGTGATTGCTCAATTCAGACAATTGGGTCGCAAAAATCTCGAGCAACTTCACAATTGCATCGTGCTCCTTCTGTGCCATCAGACGTGTGCCAAACCATGCTTTGCGAAGCTGCTCCTCGGATTCCTGCAAGCCCCATTGTTTGGCTAGTTCCGCGACTTTTTGGAACTGCCCTTCGGTCGGTTTTTTGCGGAAGATTTGGCCGGTGTGCAGAAAACCCAGGAGGCGGTCGCCCAGTTTGACCGGCACGGCGGTATCGCACAGACCAGCAGCGCATGTCGCCGAACCAGCCTGGTCACGGGCGGTTTCCGCAAGAGTCTGCTGCACCTGGAGACAGGCGGCGCAGGCCCGGCTTTTTCCGGCCATGATCGCGCAGAAAGGATTCTCCTGGCGCTGACCGTGATGCGGTAACTGCCAGGATTCGATGGAACGCAAACGCAGGGGGAGGCCGGTGGCGTCACTAAAGGCGCGTTCGTATTCGCCGTAGATTTTGGATTCAGTCAGCCGCTCGATCAGATTATTTTCTGTTTGCATATTGGACGTTTCTTGCGTCGTTGAATGCAATTTAGGGAAATGACCTTCGGCCAACAATTGGGGCGCGCCCAAAACGGATCTTCCGCCGCACACAAGGTCACCTAAGGAATTCCCGTACGGCGAAGAGCATCGGCGTGGAATATTGGAATGGATTCGCCGCGCTCCATACTCCACAACCGAACGGCGGCAGAAGAATGATTTTTCGAGTAACAGAAGTTACCCTTGGTCCGCAAGAAGGACCTTCGGCAGCACGAAGCAGCTCCAGAGAAGGATGCCAGCGATCCAAAGGACGGCGCCATAGACATAATGAGAGGCGAGGATTTTTGGCCAGAAATCGCCGGTGATGCGAGTGGCCATGCCCAATAACATCATGCCCACGGCTAGAATCAACCAGCGGTTGCGCCTTTGAACGAGCGCAAGATTACCGCTGTGGCCAAAGACGACGCGAATCGCCACCGTCACAGTAATTACAGCGAAGCCACCGATCAGCGTCAGGTGGAGCAGAGCCACGCGGTATGCGGGGAACAGACAAACGGCAAGAAACCCGGAGAGGATCCCCGCAAAGGAAACCCGGATGCAAGCGCCAAGCGCATTGGCGGCGTTTGGCGTTCGATGGAACGGCATCTGCAAATAGAAGTAAACAAGGGTGACCGCCAGGCGCAAAGCATAGGCCGATCGGAAAGCGCCGGTCGCCTCCAGAAAAAAGGAGCCGATGATCAACAGACCGGCCAAAAGGGCAACCCCTGCCTTGCGCAGCCAAACCGCATTGGGCCGGAGTAATTCCGGCAATTGGTCGGCTGCGGACAGGCCAAAGAATCGTGGGAGCAGAAAGGGGCCGATGCCGAGTATCGGAAGAAGAACAAAGCCTTGATAGGATAGAAGGCGTTGCAGAATGATCCAGGATGGGTCCGTATCGCGATAAGGCTCAATAATCGCGAGAATCGTTCCGCTGGCGATGCAGAGAAACGCCAGGGCCAGCAGAACAAAACCCGGAGGCGGAAGATCCTTTCTCTGTTTGAAGCGCAAGCCGACGCAAGTCGCAAATGCTCCAAGCAAAAGCAGGAAAAGAACATCGCCCTGGAAGATTGCACCGACAGAAAATGCCGCGACGGTCGCGAGGTGCAGCAGCAGCAGCGGAATTACTTCCGCCAGCCGAAATGACCTTGCGGAAAGCATTCTTGGCATGGCCGTTCCCAAGAAGCCAAAGATGAAGCCGCCGAAAAATCCGCACGCCATGATTCGCGGATGAGCGAGGCCAGGATAGAGGGTAACGATGTGGCCGAAGTAAAGTGGCCAAAGCCCGACGCCAATAATTCCGGCCAGCACCGCCGCCGGAAAGAAAATTCGAAACGGTTCCCGGCCCAAATCGGCGAGTTGGATTCGGTTGATCGATTTCCGCGGAATCATCGCACTAAAGCTTATCCCGGGTAACGGGAAATTTCCTTGATTGGGCTCTGCACTTCCTACGGTCTGCATAGACTTCTTCGCCAAATCTCAATCAGCGGCCCAGCAATTTGGCGGCGGCACCCGCTAATTCCGACGGATCGCGGTTTAATCCGGGCTGCTGCAGGACAATCTCGCCGCCGGGATTGAGCAGGGTGATCATATTGGAATGAGCGAAGCCCCCCTGAGCTTCGCTCCTGAATCTGACGCCAAGCAGGGCGGCGATTTCCAGGACATCTTCCGGCGAGCCGTGGAGCAAACTCCAGTTTTCGGGGAGGGCGTGTTGTTGGCGGTACTTCGCCAGGACAGGCGGGGTGTCGCCCTCGGAATCGAAGGAGATCAACACGAACTGCACATTCGTGCGCACAGTTTCGGGGATTTTTTCGGCAATTCGTTGCAGGTCGTTTAACAAAACAGGGCAGGCGGAAAGGCAAGTGCTAAAGAACATTGCTACGATCTGGGGGCGGCCACGAAAGGACGCAAGCTTTATGGTAACGCCACGATCAGTAGTCCAGCTCGCGTCTGAGTTATAGAGCGAGCGCTCGGAGATTTTTGCCGGGGCGAGCGCGTTCGAGCACCAAGAATGTGGCTTCGCTTCGAGCGTCTTCTCAGCGCCGGCGCGCAAAGCCGGAGAGATTTGCGGTGTCGCAAGAAGGAGGAAAGAAAGCAGTATTCCTTTCGACCGCCTCGCGCAGAGAGCGTCGGGGCAAACGTGATTCAACGGTTTCATGGAATACATTTTGGGGTTGTCAGCTCGATGGTTTTAGCACAACGAAAACCAAGATTATGCAGAGTATAATTCGCTTTAAGGCTGCTTCTCAGTCCGTAGCGCATAAAGGCGGGGAAATTGTTCCGATCGGTGGCATTCTCCGAACCGCCCGCGCAGAAGAGCGAACGATCCAGTCCAGCGTCCCCGCGCGAGTCACCCGTCACCATCGCGGTGCTGAAGTCTGCGACCCATTCCCAGACCAGACCATGCAGATCATACACGCCGTAAATGTTCGGAGGGGACTGCGCGACCGAAGCTAATGTTGGCGCGCTTGGCGTCGTGTACCAACGCTCGATTTGCGCGACAAACGCCGGGTCATTGAGCCCATCGGCGCGGGTTGCACTCGCTGCCGCTGCATACTCCCATTCGGCGGTGAAAGGCAGGCGCCGTCCCGCCCATGCGGCGAAGGCCTTGGCAGCGAACCATGGCACGCAGGTGACTGGCGCGTCCGGTGCGACGGTCGAGCCGATCTCGAGATCCGCTGCCCAATCTTTCAAGTAATCTTCGTCCGCGAACAGGCGCACCACGGTCGAGCGACGCCATTTGGGATTGGCTCGAACGAATTCGAGATATCGAGCATTGGTGACCGGGACAGTGTCCAGCAAGAAGGCCGCGACCTCAACGTAATTGGTCTCCCGCGCACCGCGGAATAGCGGTGTGTACCGACCCGCGGGGATCAACGCCATGCCGGGCACGATTTCGGAGCCTGAACTGACCACGGCCACCAGACAAGCGAAACAAGAGACAAGAAATTTGAAAACTCTGGATATCTTCATCGGCAAGCCCTCACTCGAAGCTCGCGGCGGCCGGGGCCGCTGGCGCCTCGCTGCGAATGCGACGAACGCGATCAAGCGAGACAGCGTCTCCCGAATTGCCGAAGCTATTACGGACGTACGTCAGCACGTTTGCGATCTCGTCATCGGAGAGTGTATTGAGCGGGACCATCGTGCCATTGAAAGTCTTTCCGTTGACCACTGTTTCGCCGGAGCGTCCCTGGAGCACGATGCGAATCGAGCGTTCCAGGTCCTGCATGAGAAAATCAGATTTGGCGAGCGGCGGGATTTGAGCGGGAATCCCTTCGCCATTGATCTGGTGGCAAACGAAACAGGTTTGCATGAAGATTTGTTTTCCTTTGGCAATTTGGATCTCTTTGGTCAACCCGACGATTTTCGGATCCGATTGAATGGCCTGTTTCATTTGGGCCTGCAATGAGGCGACCTCTTTTTCAGCCGCGGACCCCGCCTCCGCTTGCCGTCCGAGGTAAACGGCATCCACTTCCTTACCGGAGTAGGCCAGAAGGTTCTCTGGGCCGGTCACCTTGAGCATGCCAAGCGCCCCTTTGTTGAACGCGCGGAACAAAGAGTGATCCACCAGGACGTAGGTGCCGGGAACTTCCACTTTGAAATCGACGATCGCGGATCCACCTGCGGGAATGACCGTTGTTTGGACATTCTGTTGCGTGGCCACGGTGCCGCCCTCGGGATAGACGTGATCAAAAATCTCACCAATGACATGGAAGGACGAAACAAGATTCGGACCGCCGTTGCCGATGAACAGGCGGACGCGTTCGCCAACCTTCGCGGTAATCGCCTTGTCGCCCACCAGAGAACTAACTGCGCCGTTGAAAACCACGTAGGTCGGGCGCTCATCGAGGGCTTTATTCTGGTCGAAGTATTGCTGGCCCTCTTCGCCAAACCTGCCGGTAGTATAGAATTCTCCCTGCATAACATAATACTCCTTGTCCGCCGGGGGAAAACCACTCTTAGGTTCCACCAGGATCAGACCGTACATCCCGTTCCCGACGTGCATCCCCACGGGCGCGGTGGCGCAGTGGTAAACATAAAGTCCAGGATTGAGGGCGGTAAATGAGAACTGGGAGGAATGGCCGGGCGCGGTAAACGATGAAGCCGCTCCGCCGCCTGGACCTGTCACCGCATGCAGGTCAATATTATGCGGCATTTTGCTCGAAGGATGATTGTTTAAATGAAATTCGACCAGATCCCCTTCCCGCACCCGAATGAACATGCCGGGGACTTCGCCGCCGAATGTCCAGAATAGATACTCCACTCCGTCAGAAAGCCGCCGAACGACTTCCTTCACCTCCAAAGTGACGATTACTTTGGTGGAATGCGTGCGTTTGATTGGAGGGGGCACCAATGGCGCGTGCGTGAGAACCGCGACCTCCTCGCCGATGATCTCCGGGTCCGAGCCTTTCGCCGCCGGACCGCGCACCGGTGAATCAGCGGCGCGCACCATACACGTAAAGATAAGCGAGATAGTAATTATAGCCTCAGCTAAAAGTTTTTGGATTCGTAGTTTCACTGTTGTTAAAATCCATCGCGGACCAGGGTTACGCTTTCCATTCTTTGCCCACATATGAACAATATTTGACCCTTGGCTAAAATACTTCCGCCCGCAGCCCAGCCACGGTGCGAACGGCATTTGCGATTTCGGACATGGTGCGCAACGGGAGGTGCGCGACTCGGGTCGATGCGGTCGGTCGGGTCGCGGAATAGATCTGCACGAGCGGTATATTGGCTCCGGCTTGCTTCAGCGCTTTCAAGCGCTCCGCGAACGCGGCGATTTCCGCGGCGTCCGGCGCTACGTTATCGATCGAACTAAACAGGCTTTGAATGATAACTGGCCGTCTGCGAGCGGTTCGCAGAATATTTTCGAGAATCTGTTCGATGGGAAGATTGCTCCGGTTTATCAGGTCCATGTAGGATTGCGTTCCCGCGTCGAGCTTCGCCCACACTTCATCATCGGTGGTGAAAAGCGTCAGCCCGTTCTGGACGTCGGGTGAATCCAGATGCGAGGCGTTGGTGATTAGAACGATTTTAAAGAAGGGGAAAAGACCGCGGGCACGCACATGAATGACGGTTTGGAGCAGTTCGAGAAACTGGGGCGCACCGGTCGGTTCTCCATCGCCACTCAGGCAAACATGACGCAGCCGCAATAAATCCAGAGGGAGCGCTCGGTAGGGCGGAAGATTCTTAAGGCCGCCGTTATGCACAAAGGTGAGGGTTTGTTCGAGTTCACGCGCGACGAGATCGCAGTCAATCGCGCGATCCGGCCGGGCGACCAATCGATCAACATCGCAGTAGAGACAATCAAAATTGCAGCCAGCATCGGGATTAAAGTTCACGCCGATGGATAAGCCGTGTGCGCGCGGTGAGATAGCGAGATAGACGAACTGATTCCCCAGGAAATCCCGTTTTAAGGCGAATGGATCGTTGGTTCGATTCTTTCGCCCACACCCAGGGCCCGCGGACTGGCTCAGAGCGGTCGGTGGCGAGGATACAGCATTGACTTCCGTGCTCAGCATAACGTGTTTCGTTTCTGAGCCAGCTTCGCGCTACCATCGCTCCCGTGCTCCCCGCTCCTTGCCCGTGGATGAGCTTTTCTTGGCCTTTGAAAAGGGTGGTTTGGCCAAATCCGGCAAAGGAACCGCAATATTCGGTGAGCGGCCCAGGCGCAGTCTGCCGACATTGGAATTGCTGACTGTGACCCAGTTTACGACAACGAAGCCCAAAGAAACGAGCGCATCGCCGCGAACGAAGGCAATCTGTTTTCATTGCGGGACGCGCTGTCTAAGCGATATCTTCTCGAAAGAGGAACGGGTGTTCTGCTGCCAGGGCTGCCTCACCGTCTTCGAACTACTCAGGGAAAGCGGGCTTAGTGATTTTTACACTCTGGACCCCCGCGCCGGCGTCCGCGTCCCAACGGCGACGCCCAGTTCAAAGTTTGCTTATCTGGATGAACCGGCCATTCGCCAGCGTTTGGTGAGGTTTTCGAACGAACACGTCACGCGGGTGTTATTCCGGCTGCCTGCCATCCATTGCATCGCTTGCCTTTGGCTGTTGGAAAATCTTTTTAAACTCCGCTCTGGCATTGGCCGATCGGAGGTTAATTTTCTTCGGAAAGAAGCAACCATTTGCTTTGAGCCGGCGCGCGTCAAATTGAGCGAGGTCGTTGCGCTGCTTGCTTCTCTGGGCTACGAGCCCGACTTGAAGCTGGCCGATTTGGCGTCAGCACCTGAGCCTCACAGCGTCCCAAAGAAGCTCTGGATGCAACTCGGTGTGGCCGGATTTGCGTTCGGCAACAACATGCTTTTCAGCATCGCCGCCTATCTCGGGCTGGACGCCTTCCGCGGCACGGCCGTGCAACAGCTCGTTTCTTACATCAGCATGGCTTTGGCTGTGCCGGTGTTACTCTATAGCGCCCAGGATTACTTTCGCCTTGCGTGGACAGGCCTGCAGCACCGCCTGCTCACGATTGAAGTCCCGATCTCGTTAGGGATCCTCATCATTTTCGCTCAAAGCAGTTACGAAGTGCTGACCGCCCATGGCGGAGGCTATTTCGATTCTTTTGCCGGCCTGATTTTTTTCCTGCTTTGCGGACGCCTTTTCCAACAGAAGACCTACGCGCAGCTTGCATTTGACCGCGATTTCAAATCCTTTTTCCCACTCGCCGTGACCCGGAAGCTGGACGGCGAGGAAAAATCCGCGGCCCTGTCCGAGATCCGTCCTGGTAATTACCTGCTCATTCGGAATGGCGAATTGATTC
>DASYTB010000108.1:0-3597 GCA_036002705.1 Verrucomicrobiia bacterium | reverse complement strand
CGGATAAAGCGTGGTAGAACGGGAACCCGCAGCTCTTTGACATTCAAATCACTTCGAAGGCGAGGGCTGGAAACGCGAACGCTCGAACGAGCGAAAAAAAAATTCTGGTCCAACTGGCGAGTTGCCGCCACGGCGAATCGCCCGTACGGCCAAAAGGCGAAAAAGAGAGAGCGAAGAAGCCTGAGAGGACCAAAAGTGTGTGAATTACTGGTCCCGTTCGGCGCCTCCCCCGACCGATTTCCTCGCAACTAAACGGACTCCTTTTCACCGGCAATTTCCTCCGACATCAAAATGAGACTTCCCCGAAACTTTTTACGCGCATTGCTCCCATTAACCCAACAATGCGCAAGTGCCTGGAAATCCACAGACCCATTTAGGCTTTACGGGCGGAACTGCTGCTCGACCAATTTTGACAATTCCAGGTGTTTGACACACGATCTGTGATAGCGGTTCTAGTTTTTTCAATGTTCAACCCGTTGCCCACTTTTCAGACTGTTCACACTCTTTCAACTTTCAAGGCTTTAACAGGTCGCAAATCGGTGTCTTTCTCTGAGGATCGAATCGCCCGTCCTGGCTCAACGCGCGTTGGCCATTTGCGCGCACAGTGTTGACTTTCCCTATTATTTTATCCAGCCTCGTCACATCCACAACGAAGTATGCGCGTCAAATCATTAACCCCAAAGGCCGGCTTCACGCTGATCGAGTTGCTCGTCGTGATTGCCATCATCGCGATTCTCGCCAGTATGCTATTGCCGGCGCTTGCCAAAGCCAAAACGAAAGCTCAGGCGATCAAGTGCGCCAACAACTTGAAACAAATCGGCCTCGCCAACTACATGTATTTCAGCGACACGGGCAAAGCCGTCCACTACGATACCTGGCCCGATCTCTGGATGAAAAAATTGTTGCAGAACTATCAGGCGATTGATGGGGTGCGGAACTGCCCCACGGCCCCTGAACGCTCGGCCGCACAGCTCAAAAAGGACAGCTCCGCCGGCGGATGGGTCACTCGTGCCTGGCTTGTGGATGGGACGAGTGGAAACGTTCACACCAATTATCAGGGCGGTTATTGTCTGAACGGTTATCTCTACAGCGACTCTCTTTACGGCGATGTAAAAAAGATGTTCAAAACCGAATCACAAATCAGTAATCCGAGCATGACCCCCTTCTTCGCGGATGCCATTTGGGTCGATGCATGGCCCACGGAAACAGATCAGCCGGCCCGCAATCTATTTACCGGCGACGATTTTAGTGGCGGCGGTCTCTCTCGCATCGCAGTGCCGCGTCATTCCGCGCCCCTTTCCGCGGCGGTGAAGAACTTCAGCCTTAAAGACAGGTTGCCTGGCGCGGTGAATCTCTCGATGGCTGATAACCATGTCGAACTGGTGAAGCTGGAAAACCTCTGGAATTATTACTGGCACAGCACCTGGACTCCGCCAGCCAAACGGCCTGGCTCATGATTGAGGTGTATTCAGACAGTACGCGAAAACGGCCTGACCCTAAAGCCAGGCCGCTCGCCAAATGTTCTGAATGAATCCGCGCGCTTACTGTTTCACGCGGAAGAATTTCAAGCCGTTGTCCGGCGGCACGGTGTAAGGGCTGGCGGCGCCTGGCACGGCGGCCCAGGACGGATTCCTCAAGGAGCTTGTCGCTTCGAGACTGCCGCCGCCAGTCCAGGTGATAACAATGCCTGAGGCGCTGCGGATGATTGCCATCCTTGGTTGCTCGACTCCACCCGTGACTGACTGATAGGCCTTCAGGGCTGTCGGATCTTTCGGGTGGTTGATCAGGACCTGTTTGCCATCGCTGTTGATCGAGGACCAGCGGAGCGAGGCACCACCGCCTACCTGGTAGTAAACCATGCGGAACGGATAGATCCCCGGCTGCGGAACCGTGAAACCGAAGACGGTGTCTGATGGTTCACGAGTGCCTTCGAAAGCCCCGAGCGTTATCGGACTGTTCGGATCGCCTTCGGTGAGCACGAAGCCGTCATCGCTGCGGACAGCCATCTGGTAAAAGCCCGCCTTCGGGAAGGCGATGTCGGTGAGAATTTCCGCGGCAAAGTTCTCTTTGCTGTCGGTGATTCCTGGTATCCCCGGGAACGTGGACAACCCAAGAGGTGAAGAATTGACGTCGTAATCAATCACACTCGCGAAGCTCGGATCCGTGAAGTACCCGTTTTCGTCGGTGAGCGTAAGATCGGCGACATTCGTTCCCTTTTCACCGGCCAGAACGCCCTCGGCGAAAACCGCCGTCGGCGTCAATGACGTGGTGAGCTGATAAATTCTGACCCGGAATCCGGAAGGGGCGTTATTGGTTGACGATAACGGCGCCGTTGGTCCGGGCAAGGTGGCGTAGGCCCCCACTTTGAAGGTCGAGGTATTCGTATGCGTCGTGCCCGCCGAGTCGCTCCAAACGATCGAGACCAGATTCGTCGAAAGCGGCGCGAGCAGCGCGGGAACCGGGTAGGACACCGTTGTATCCAGAAGATCCGGATTATAGCTGATCGCCGGAGCCACGGGAGTGTCGTTGAACTGCAGGTGAATCGAATTCGTATCGACCGTCGTGTTGAGATCGACCAGATCGACCTTGATGACGGGAAAAGCGGAAACATTGTTTCCGAGCGGCGCCATGGAGGCGAGATAAGCTTCCGTGCTCAGCGTGCTCGCCTCGATTTGAATATCGTCGATTCCCTCGAAGGCGCCATAGATATCCCCAGGGGAACCGCCCGCGAAAGACGCAAATCCCCATCGCCCACCGGCAATTGGTGAGAACGGAGTCTGGAGGTGATAAGCGATGACTTGCCCATCATAGAGCAGGTCCAGGTTGCCATCCGTGTTCATCTTGATCACCACATCGACGTAGCGTGAGGTGACCAGCGCGCTCAACGGCATCGGTTGGTGCAAAATGTTGCCGGTGAGATTCTGCGGAACCTGCGCGGGATCGACCCCGTAGAAAACGTCGATGGCTGGTGCTTCCCCATTTCCGTTGTCATAAATATCAAAGGAAACAGCGAGCCCGGGGCCGACGCCTTGTTGCGGCGCCGGAAAAACCGCGTTCGGGATGTTGGTTCCATAGCTGAAGCTGAAGCCATCCGCGGGTTTGGCCAGGCTCGGGCCAATCTTCAATTTAAACGAAGCGGTAAAGCCGTTCACAATCGCGCCGCCCGTGTAATCGTCGATCACAAAGGAACCGGTTTGCGCGGAAAGGTTCGGAACAAGAATAAGTCCGCCACCCGCACCATCACCGGAAGCGGGGTCCACCGTGGCGTTACCCCAAGTCCGTGAGCCGAAAGGCACCTCTCCGTCATCGAAATCAAACACGAGATCGGGCGCGTCGGGCGCGTTGATCGGAACAACTGAAAGTGTGGCCTGGCTTGCGACGGTTGAACCATTTTTTCCAGTGATGGACACTTTATACTGAGTCGCGTCGTTCGTGGCCGTCAATGTCGGCGTCGTATAAATCCCGTTCGTCGCGCCAGGGATGACGGTGCCGTTCGCGGTCCATTGATACTGCGCGTCCACCGGATCATTCAGGCCGACGGAGAAAGTCACGCGCGAACCAGGAACACCGTAGGTGTTCGCCGCCGGAGTGAGGACT
>DASYTB010000107.1:0-15698 GCA_036002705.1 Verrucomicrobiia bacterium | reverse complement strand
TGCCTTCTTTGCCGCGGCCCTGATAACGAAGGCGCAGCACTTCCAATTGTTCGTTTCGATCTACTTTTCGTTGCATTCTCACCCCGCCATTCCTCGGTGTCATTTTCCCGTGAGGCAACGAATGGTTCTTCACACCCCGTTCACATGTTCTTGGGTGTCTTTTATTTTGAGGCAAGTCGGCTGTGAAACACTGCAAACTATTTCATCGCCTCTCGCGCGGCGTTTCGGCAGAATCCGGCGCTCGACACATGAAAGCACCGTTTTCCCGCGCGATTCTTCTCCTGTTCCTGTCGCTGAATGTTTTGGGAGCGCGGCGGGTGCCCTGGGCCACATCCCGCATCCAGGGATCTCCGGAAAAGCCTTCGAAATATCGGCTGGAACGGATTCATCCAGGCATTTCGTTCACCAATCCGGTGGATCTGACTTACAACACGAATCTGGCGCGCTGGTTTGTGGCGGAGCAAGGAGGACGGATTTTTACATTTGACGCGGACGGGAAGAAACTTCAACTCGCCGCGGATTTTGGACCGCTCCAGGGGCGAGATGGAAATCTTTATGCGATTACGTTTGATCCCGGATTTGCCACCAATCACTGGGTTTATCTCTGTTATGTATTGAAGTCCGATTTGCCGGATGGTTCGCATGTGTCACGGTTCACGGTGAAAACGGAAAGCGAACCGTCGATCGATATGGGAAGCGAGCTGCTGCTGATTACCTGGCTTTCCGGCGGTCACAATGGCTGCTGCCTCAAATTTGGAAAGGATGGTTACCTTTACATCAGCACGGGGGACGGCGCGGGACCGAACCCGCCGGACACGTTCCGCACGGGCCAAAACGTGACCGACCTGCTCTCATCCGTGCTGCGGATTGACGTGCATCAGAAGAGCGACGGGAAGAATTACGCCATTCCGAAAGATAACCCGTTCGCCAATGACGCGAAGGCACGGCCAGAGGTTTGGGCGTATGGCTTGCGAAATCCGTGGCGCATGGGATTCGACGCGAAGACGGGTGATCTTTGGGTGGCGGATGTGGGTTGGGAGCTTTGGGAATTGGTTTACAAAATCAAGCCGGGCGGAAATTACGGCTGGAGCGTCTTTGAAGGGCGGCAACCGGTCGTCCCGGATCAACCGCGTGGTCCCGGCCCGATTATTCCGCCGTTGAAAGATCATCCGCACAGTGAAGCCGCTTCCATTACGGGTGGATATGTGTATTACGGCTCGAAATATCCGGAGCTGAAGGGCGCGTTTATTTATGGTGATTGGGAGACGCGAAAGGTGTGGGGGCTTCGAGCGGACGGCGATAAGGTGACTTACAGTGAGTTGCTGGCGGACAGCAATGTTCGGGTGGTTTCGTTCGCGGAAGATCAGAATGGAGAAATCGCGATTCTCGATTACCAGGGCGGGCTTTACTCGCTCGAACTCAATCCGCGCGCGACCATGCCGCAGGATTTCCCAACCAAATTAAGTCAAACCGGACTGTTCTCTTCCACCGCGCGGCACGAGGTCGCTCCAGGTGTTGTGCCATTCCAGGTCAACGCCGAGTTTTGGAACGATCATGCCTCGGCGGAACGGTTCGTCGCTCTACCATTTGAGACGACGATCAACGCGTCGGAACGCCCGTGGAAATATCCAACCAGCGCCGTGCTCGCGCGGACTATTTCGATGGAAATGGAGCGCGGAAACCCAGCTTCACGAAGACGTCTGGAGACGCAGATTCTTCATTTCAGCGAGATCGGCTGGGGCGCTTATACCTATCGTTGGAACGAAGCGCAAACGGATGCCGAGCTCGTACCATTGGCGGGAGCAGAGGAGGTCTTGCGCGTGAAAGACAGTTTGGAACCGGGCGGCGTGCGCGTGCAGAACTGGCGCTATCATTCACGCACGGAATGTCTGCGTTGCCACAATCCGTGGGGCGGCACCGCGCTCGGGTTTCAACCCGAGCAACTTAGGAATGGCGGCGAAGATACCCTTGAGCGGTTTATCGCCGATGGATTTTTTAATCCACCACCGAGGGAAAAGGGAAAGAAGTTGGTTTCGCCCTATGACTCGAACAATGAGCTTTCGGCGCGGGCACGCTCTTATCTGTTCGCAAACTGCGCGCATTGCCATCGCGATGGCGCGGGCGGATCCGTGCCGACGTTCATGAATTACGAATTGCCTTTGGATAAACTGCACATGGTTGGGTTCCGTCCGATTCGCGGGGATTTGGGACTAAAAGACGCGAAGGTGGTGTCGGCAGGCCAGCCATTCAGTTCCGTGCTGTTGTTCCGCAATTCGGCGATGGGCCGCAGCCGCATGCCATACATTGGATCCTATGTGGTCGATGAGCAGGGCATTACCCTCCTGCGCGAGTGGGTTTACTCGCTTGATCCAAAATCGGGCACAAGTAATGCAAATGATTTGCTGACACGATTGCGCGAAGAGATCACCCGACCGGATGCGAACCTGGAAAAAATCGCGGCGAACAATAGCGCGACGAGTTCCTCCGCGCTGGCGCTCGCGCATGCCCTGACGCACTCGAGCATTTCGGTGGCAACGAAGGAACGAATCGCGGAAACCGCCGTGAAAAGCTCGAATCCGCTCGTGCATGAACTCTTCGACCGCTTCCTTTTACCCGAGGCGCGTACGGTCGTCTCGCAAGCCATCGCTCCAAAACAGGAAGTTCTCGCGTTGAAGGGTGACGCGAAACATGGCGCCGCTTTGATCACGGATGCCGCGCGGTTGAGCTGCCTCCAATGTCATCAATTTCAAAATACAGGACGCGCCTTCGGACCTCCGCTCAAGCAGGCCGCTCTCAACAAGAGCCGCGCCGAACTTTACGACAACATTCTCGAACCTTCGCGCCAAATCGCGCCGGAATATGTTCTCTACACGGTGGACGCCGGTGAGGATGAGCAACTCTCGGGAATCATCGTGAAGCAAACGGACAATGAAATTATTCTTCGCGATGCAACCGCCACGGATCGCAGCATCCCTCGCAAGAGCGTAAAATCGCTCACGCCACAAAAGCTCTCCGCCATGCCCGAAGGTCTTCTCGCGGGGCTTCCCGCCCAGGACGTCGCGGATTTGCTCGAGGCGTTAGCGGCAGAGGCTTCTCAGCAATGATCTCGGATGACTCGCTATGAAACCATTGGCGGAAGATACTGATCCAAAAGCAGAACAGTTACTTTTAGATTTGTGGCGCAAGGCCACCCCCAACGAAAAGCTCGCGATGGTCCTGGAGGCAAACCGCACAGCGCGCGCTCTCGCCATGGCAGGATTGCGCCAGCGTTATCCGAACGAAGATGCACATCGCCTGCGCCGCCGTCTCGTTGATCTCTGGCTCGGTCCTGAACTCGCGGAAAGGCATATGGGCCGCTGCCCAAGGAATGAATGGCACTCAGACCGAACTCCTGGTCGCGGTTGGCCGTCTCGTCGATGTCTTTGATGAACAGGAGTCGATTATTTGATTGGCGGCTCGGTTGCCAGCCGCCTCCATGGCGAGCCCAGACAGACGATCGATGCAGATTTGGTAGCTGCGCTGCCCGGAAAACAAGCGCAGCCATTAGTCGATTTGCTGGGCGGCGACTTTTATGCGGACGTCAACTCAATCCTGAATGCCGTAACAAACCAGAGCAGCGTCAGCGTGATTCATTTGGCGAGCAGGAGTAAAGTGGACATGTTCGTCTCCTGGCGGACCCCGTTCTGGCAATCTCAACGAGAGCGCCGGCAGAAAAATAACTATCGGAGAAAACCCTGGACGTAAGCTGTTTTTTGCATCGCCGGAAGACACGATTCTTGCCAAGCTCGACTGGTTCAGAAAGGGTGGCCCGGTTTCTGATCGCCAATGGCGGGACATTCTCGGTGTCATTAAGGTCCAGGCGAAGAGACTCAACCGCGAGTATTCTTTTGGAATGGGCGATAGAACTTGAGCTGGAAGAATTACTCAGAAGAGCGCTCCGGACGCTGGTTCTCCTGTGTAATCCGCGATTCCTGAGCGAGCCACAACCAAGTCCTTTGCGAGCTAAAGATTTTTGTCCCGTAAGGGGGGATTTCGTTCGTTGAATAGATGAACATGCAGAAAAACCGCGATTCTAAAAAAGAAATGAAAAATATAGCTGTTGAACCTTATCTATTTTTTGGCGGACGTTGCGAAGAGGCGCTTGAGTTCTACAAGAAAGCCCTTGGAGCGAACGTAAGCTTCATGATGCGCTACAAGGACAGTCCCGAAGCGACGCCGCCTGGCAAACTTCCGCCGGGTTTTGAAAACAAGGTGATGCACGCCACATTCCGGATCGGCGAAACGACGCTGATGGCTTCGGACGGATGCGAGGAGGGCGCGAAGTTCGAAGGTTTTACGCTCTCGATCGCGGTGAAAACAGAGGCTGAAGCCGATCGCGCTTTCGCTGCTCTTGCAGATGGCGGCCAGGTACGAATGCCGCTGACGAAAACCTTTTGGTCCCCCCGCTTCGGCATGCTCGAAGATCGTTTCGGGATCGGTTGGATGATCAGCATTCCCGGCCAACCGTAAACAATTCATTTAGGTCGCCACGGGCTGGGCCGCGACTTTGAGCGTATCAGGAGTCGCCTCCTGGGGCGGAGCCAATTTCCATGGGACTTCGTAGATTCGAATCGCCTGGCGGAAACCTTTCGGCGTAATCGGCGCCTGCGCGACGCAAGTGGTGGCGAGCGCAGGATCATCACGCTGCAATTCGACGAATGTCGCCTCGCTGATGATAATGCGGCCGCGGCCGGAAGCGCCTTCAAGGCGGCTGGCCAGATTCACTTCGCGACCAAAAACCGTGTAATTCAGAATCGTCGCGTCGGAACCCATGAGACCAATGGTCGCGTAGCCGCTGTTGATTCCCGTTCCGAGTGAAAGCAAGGGAAGCATCGGAATGGGAGGTTTCCCCTCCGTCGCGGCGGCGGCGTTTTCCTGCTTACGCTTTTCGTTCTCGGCGAAGCGCTGTTGATTGAGCGCGTAAAGGGCCCGTTGCGAATCGACGGCCGCGCGCACGCAGCAAAGCGCGTGCAACTCGTTCGGGGTTGGCGCGCCCCAAAAAGCCATGACGCAATCGCCCATGTATTTGTCCAGCGTTCCACGATGCGTTTTGATCGTGTCCGCGATTGTGCCCAGATAGAGATTCACGGTGGCGAGTTGCTCCGCCGCGATGCGGTCGAAATAACCTTGCTTTTCATCCTCCGTCATGGTGCTCTTCTTGACGAAATCCTCCGCGCTCTCCTGGGTCGAATCGGTGAATTCAGTAAAGCCGCGCACATCGGCAAAGAACACGGTGATCTTCCGCCGCGCGCCGCCCAGCGCAAGTTTCTCCGCGCTGAGAAGCTCTTGAACAACATCGGGCGAGACAATCCTGGAAAAAATCCCGCGCACGCGCCGCTGCTCCTTTTGTTCAAACATGACCCGATAGGTGACAAGGGAGAAATGCGGCAGAATCAGGCCACCCGTAACCGGCATGGCAATCGGAATCCAGGAGCGGTATTGCAGATACATGCCCGTGGCGAAAACGATGTAGGAGAGGCACAGGCCAGCAACGCCAATTGCCGCCACCAATACTCGGGTACGCCAGGTGAGAAACGCGGAGAGCAACCCGAGCGCCACAATGATCAGGGCTTCCACTGGCACGCTCGTGCGCCGCACGAACCGCCCAGTCAGGAGGGAATTCGCGATATTCACGTGCTTCGTGACCAGAGGGGTGGTCGATTCCAATGGAGTCGAGCCTACGTCGGAAACGTTATTGCCAGTGGCCACCGAGCCGATCAGCACAATTTTTCCCTGGAAGGCGTCAGCGAGGTTGATTCCGCCATGCGTTCGTCCGTAATCGGCTCGCAGCACCTCGCTCAGATAACCGAAATAAACCGGGCTTTGCTTCGATTTCAAATCGCTGAAACGAAGAGACCAATCGATGTAAAAGAAGCCGGCCGAATCCAGAGGAATGACGCGCGTCAAACCCTTGGGACCGTGCAGGATGATTTTGTTCTCGCGGATTTCGGAGTGCGTTAGATCGAGCTCCAGCGCTTTGGCCGCGACGACGAGACCAAGATTCCACACGCGCTCGTCCACGAAAGGAAACTGGTTCATGACACCCTTTTCGCCAGGATCATCTCCAAAATTGATTTGGCCATCGGCCGCCATTTTCATGCTGCCATTCGGATTGAGCGGCACGATCAGTGGGTCAACCGGTCCATCTTCTTCGAGAAGCTTCCGCTGGATGATGAGCCTCCGGCCCTCAATGCGGGCATCATCGAGCACGAGGCCGAGGCTCTTGACATTATTGCGAAGCAAAGGATGCCAAAGACGCACCTCGTTAAACGGTTTGACACGCCGCAAGACGGCGTAATCCGCGCGCGAGGAAATACTGGCCAAACCGGCGGCATTCGTTTGAAAGAGCAGCGCGGGAACGGTGTTGCTATCGACGGCAAGATAAACGTTGCCCGCCTTCTTCATTTCACGCGCGAAGAATTCGTCGTAACTGACGGGACCGGCATCCGTTTCGATGCCGATTTCACAAGTGTCCTTGCGCAGTTCTGGAAAGACCACATCCATGCCAATGGCGGTGGCGCCCTGGGCGGCCAGTTCACGGACGACCTGGCCGTGAATAAACCGCGGCCACGGCCAGATCAGCCCCACCAATTGGTCCGCGGCGGCCTGGTTGGTCGCAGGCGCGTAATTGATCGAGTAGGTGCCATCGTTGATTTGCTCGAAGGCGGTGTCGTCGAAGAAAAGGGTGGCGATATTGTTGGCGACCGCGTGCTGATCGTTTAGAGCCGCACCGAGCTTCGCGCGAGCATCGTAAGTGAGCCACTCCACCTGTTCCATCAGCACGCTGTCCGTTCGCTTCTTTGGATCTTCGGATTGCGTGTTTTCGGCGAGATTGCGGGAAAGGATATGAAGAACAACGGCGAAAAGCACCACCGCAACGGTGATGTAGAGGGGGACCATATTCTTCGATTTACTCTTCACCGCTTCCCACTAAACCAAGAACTGAAGGGCAACACAAGGCTGACGTGGGCTAATGCGCAGGACGGAGGGAGCGGCAATGCGATTGACCATTCCTGTCGTGCTTCTAAGCTTTAGCGCCAATGGAAGCTCCAGAAGTCCCCACCGAACATTTGCAAGAACAGATCCAGGAAAATGCCGCAACTGGAAGAGGCTGGGTGATGCGAGTCGCGCTCACCTCCGCGATTGCTGCCGCCCTCGCGGCTGTCGCCGCCTTGAAAGCCGGCCACACCGCGAATGAAGCGATGATCGCGCAAATGGAAAGCGCGAATCAGTGGAATTACTTTCAAGCCAAGAGCATCAAAGCCGCGGTGCTGCGCGGAAAAATCGATGTCTTATCGGCCCTGAACAAGCCCACTGGAGAGAAAGACTCGGAGAAACTTAAGGAGTACGAGGCAGACCAGGAAGAGATAAAGAACGAGGCGGAGCATTTCGCGAAGGAGTCACGCGCCTACCTCCGCCGGCACACGACCTTTTCTCATGCGGTCACTCTGTTCCAGATTTCCATTGCCGTCGCCGCAATGAGCATCATGGTTCGCAAACGGCGGCTCTTCGGAATGAGTCTGATTTTCGTTGTCGCGGGGAGCGTATTCCTGGCGCTCGGACTCCTGAATATCGGGAGCAAATAAACCCGCCGACCGTTTGCCGCGACGGTCGATCCGCCGGAACACGAGCGCCGCTGATGATTACCAGGTCACCTGCTCAAGGAAGCCCAAACTTTGGGGGATCTGCTGGGCGGAGGAATCCGATTCGTCTTCGATGAAATAGTATTTGACGCCAGCTTTTTTGGCCGCCTTCAGAATCGTCGGCCAATCCATCGTTCCGGCGCCCAGGGCGACATCATTGTTCACATCGGAGTGGCCGGTGAGCAGGCCCGTGGGGGTGCCCTTGCGCATGTCTTTGATATGCATCAACTGGAATCGCTTGCCGTGCTTGGTTAAAAGAGCGACCGGATCCTGGCCGGGATGAACGATCCAGAAAACGTCCATCTCCATCAGGACGGTCGCTGGATCCGTCTCTTTCAGAAGTTCATCGAAAAGAGTGCCATTGGCATAAGGCTGAAATTCGTAGCCGTGAGTGTGGTAGAAAAAGCGAATGCCATTTTTGGCCAGCGTCTGCCCGGCCTGATTGAAGACCTTGGCCGCTTCATGACAGGTCTTCTCGTCAAAATCTCCGTTGTGAGGAATCCATGCGACACCGGCGTATTTAAGACCAAGAGCTTTCGCCTCTTTCGCGACGCCTTCCGCGTCATCGCGATAGCGCTCGTAGGGAAAGTGGGCGCTGACCGCGATAAGTCCCCGTTCATCGAGCATTTGCCGAAACCTTTCGGGAGGCAGGCCGTAGGTGCTGGCCAGTTCCACATATTTAAAACCGAAACTCTTCACCTTATCGAGCGTGCCGGAAACATCCTTGGCGAACGCGCCGCGCAGGCTATAGAGCTGAAGGCCCACGGGGCCCTTGAATTTTGGTCCCACGCCCACCTCCTTCTCCGCGGCGGAAGTGGAAAGAACCCCAATGGCGCAGACGAATGCGACAAAATAAATTGCTCTCTTCATAAATTGATTGCCGAATCGGATAGCAGATGGAGAGAAGCTTTGGCTAGCTTTAAAAGGATAGCTGCGCCTCCGCGCGCTCCCAAAAGGAGATGGCCGCCGCTAAAACAGCGCGTTTTTTGGCCTGCTGAGAACGGCGGCCCGCGGTTCCCGAAATTTCGCGCATTCCAGACTTGCAAAGCCTCGGAGCGGGCACTAGTGTTCGGGCTCTTTTTTCGGGTCGGAGAGAACCTGCTGGATTTGTGGAATCCCGGGCGTGTGCTATTTTGGACGTTTTGATAAATTGCTCGTTAAACTAATATGGCCGTTAAAATACGCTTAAAGCGGATTGGGGCGAAGAATACCCCGGTGTTTCGGATTGTCGTGGCAGATAGCCGCAGCCCGCGCGACGGGAAGTTCCTGGAAGAACTTGGCACGTACCACCCGCTCAAAAAGGACAACAATTACACCCTGAAGCTGGAGCGCGCGGAGCATTGGCTCAAGGTGGGGGCTCAACCCTCCGAAACTGTGGCCAGTTTCATTAAGAAAGCGCGCAAGAACGCTCCGGCAACAACGCCAGCGCCAGCGCCAGTGGCCTAGGACAAAGCTCGCCCGGGTATGGAAGCCTTTCTGGATTTCGTGGTTAAAGGTTTGGTGGATCGACCGGACGCGGTCACGATTACCCCGACGGATCGGAATGGGAACACCATTTACGAACTGCGGGTCCATCCCACCGATATGGGCAAGATTATCGGCCGGCAGGGAGCAACCGTTAATGCGATCCGCGCGTTGCTTTTGGTCGGCAGCGCCAAAAAAGGGGTGCGTTGCGCGTTGGAAGTGGTCGATGAAGATGGCGAAGGGCGTGAGGACGGCGAGCATCGGGAAGGCCAGGGAGAGGGACACACCCACGAAGGAGGGCACAGCCACAGTCACAGCCCTTCGCACGGACCTAGTCAAGGGAATTTCCGTCCAAGATTCGGCGGCGGACGGCCCGGCGGTGGCGGGGGCGGGTTCAGAGGAGGCGGTGGTCGTGGGCCACGCCGATAAGCTTTTTGCGCTTCAGCACGGCGCCAACAGCAGGGGTGCAAGCCTGCGCTGATGAGTTGGAATGAGACTCTTCTTTCGGAGATATGAAGATCGATGTGCTGACTCTTTTCCCGGGGATGTTTGCGGGTCCGCTCGATGAAAGCATCATCAAGCGGGCGCGGGAAAAAGGGGTTTTAGAGCTGCGGGTTCATAACCTTCGGGATTGGACGCATGACCGGCACAAAACGGTGGATGACCGGCCGTTCGGCGGAGGACCGGGCATGGTGCTGAAACCGGAACCGTTCTTTGAAGCGGTGGCGGCACTGGCGCGACCGGCCACACGAGTTATTTTGATGACGCCGAGCGGGCGCAAGCTGACCCAGCAAATTGCGCGGGAACTGGCCGGTTTCGATCACCTCCTGCTGGTCGCGGGGAGTTATGAAGGGTTCGATGAACGGGTTCGTCAGGGCCTCGCCCATGATGAATTGTCGATCGGAGATTACGTTCTCACGAACGGAGCCCTCCCGGTAATGGTGGTGATCGATGTGGTCACGCGCTTGTTGCCCGGAGTCCTGGGTGACGAGGAAAGCGCGAACGAGGAGTCCTTCAGCCAGGGGTTGCTGGAATATCCGCACTACACCCGGCCGGCGGAATTTCGGGGCATGAAAGTGCCGGAGATCTTGCTCTCCGGGCATCACGCGGAGATCGCCAAATGGCGACAGGAACAAGCGCTCGAGCGCACGCGTGAACGACGTCCCGATTTGCTCGAGCCGAAAGAGAATGAAGATTTATGAGTCAAGCATTGTTTGATAAAATCGAAGGCGAACAATTTCGCAAGGAGCCGCTCAAATTTAACGTCGGTGATAGCGTCCGCGTGCATACGAAAGTCGTCGAAGGCGATAAGGAACGCATCCAGGTTTTCGCCGGCGTGGTGATCGGCCGCCGCGGCCGCGGGTTGAACGAGATGTTTACCGTGCGTCGCATCAGCTACGGCGAAGGCGTCGAACGCATTTTTCCGGTCAATTCCCCGCGTGTAGATAAGATCGAAGTGGAACGCCGTGGCTCAGTCCGCCGCGCCAAGCTGACTTATCTGCGCAAGCGAATCGGCAAAGGCGCAACCGCTGTGAAGGAGAAGGAAACGAATCGCACGGCGGCAGCGGCTGCAAAGTAGCGCCGTTGTCGGCGATCATTTCGGATCAGTCGCGGTGCCGGCGCTCCAGTTCGACAATCGGACGTCAACTACGAAGGCCATCGAAGCTCGCCGGCTTATCCGCACGTTGAGTTTTTTCGAGAGATCCGCTGCGAATCCGGGGTCCGGTTCATCTTCCGTCCAAAGTTTCCAGGAATTCGCGAAGATTCATCGTCTCGAGGGCCGGAGGAACAAGCCGTGCGACAGGCGCGCCAGCGGGTGTGATTACAATTTCCCGCGGGCCATGCCTCACTTCGGAGATTAAGTCTCCGAAATTGCGAATGGCTTCTGCGCTCGTGACGCTTTTCATGGTGCGTGCTCTACTACAAATTTACGAAAATTACGCAATAAGCTGGCGACGAATGATTACCTGACAAACGCCCTTACTCCTGATAGGAGATAGCCAAGACAGTTGGACGAACCGTGATATTCCCAAATTTCTATAAAAACCCTGGCAAGCCGGCCATTTCCTTTGAACTTTTCCCTCCCAAGACCGATGCGGCCATGGAGAACCTCCGGGAAGTGCTGCCCGAACTGATTGCGCTCCGACCCGACTTCATGACGGTGACCTACGGCGCGCTTGGCTCGACCCAGGAACGCACGCTGGAGATCGCTTCGCTCATCCAAAACCAATACAAAGTCCGCACGGCATGCCATCTCACCTGCGTGGGCTCGTCGCGCGCGGCGTTGGATGGAATTCTCGACCAGATTCACGCAAGCGGGATTCGAAATATCGTGGCGCTGCGCGGTGACCCGCCGAAAGGTGAAACAGCGTTCGTGGCGCCGAAGGATGGCTTGGCCCACGCCAATGAACTTGTCGCCCACATTCGCGCAAAAGAGAAGTCGGGCAAGATCGGCCCGCTGGGGATCGCGGTTGCGGGTTATCCCGAAAAGCATGTCGAAGCGCCCGATATGGAAACGGACCTGCGCAATTTAAAGCGGAAGGTTCAAGCCGGCGCCGACTGCGTCATCAGCCAGCTCTTTTATGATAACCGCTATTACTTCAGTTTCGTAAAAGCGGCCCGCGCGCTTGGCGTTCAAGTCCCGATTGTGCCCGGCCTGCTCCCCGTTTTGTCCGCCAAACAGGTTCTCCGCATTACTTCGATGTGTGGTTCCTGCCTGCCGTCCGAACTTCAAGCCGAACTCGAAGGGGCCGGTGATGACGCGGCGAAATCGGAAGAAATCGGCGTCCGCCGTTGCATCGCCCAGGCGACGGAACTCATCGAAAAAGGCGCTCCAGGAATTCACTTTTACGTCCTCAATAAGTCCTCTCACATGATGAAAATCATGGATAAGATTCCGCGTTGACCGCGATCGGCCATGAAAACTGTGATGGCGCGTCAGTTGAGGAATGATTTTTGCCGTATTCTGACCCCGATTGAGTCTGGGGAGGCCGTTCTGATCCTCAAAGGACGCAAAACCGTTCGCGCGCATTATCCACGAATTCAAGCCGAAGAGCATAGCGGTCCAATGGAGGGCACTGGTGAGATACTTGATGAGCCAGGAAATCCCATTGCAGCCGAACGGGATGCTATGAAATGAACTAGATTTAGGCTTTGACAGAAATCGGTGTAACCTTTCCACCCGCATGCCTCAGGAAAGGGTATGGCGAATACGTCTCAACTGAAGAAATGCCCGAAATGCGGGGCGGCGATTACCTCGGAAGCGCCTCACGGCCTCTGCCCGCAATGTCTCCTCGCCGAAGTTTCGATGCCGACGGAGGGCGGAAAAGTGCATTCCAAACCCGCTGCGCCCGACCTCGCGGAACTTGCCGCCGCGTTTCCACAACTCGAAATCCTGGAGATGATCGGCCAGGGCGGGATGGGCTTTGTTTTCAAAGCGCGCCAGTCGAAACTGGAACGATTCGTCGCCATAAAAATCCTGCCGGAATCACTTGCGACTGATCCGGCGTTTGCGGAACGCTTCACCCGAGAGGGACGCGTGCTGGCCCGGCTCAATCATCCGAACATCGTTACTGTGCATGATTTTGGCCAGGCGAACGGCTTTTTTTATTTGCTCATGGAATATGTCGATGGCGTAAACTTGCGCCAGGCGATGAAAGTCGGACGCTTCACGCCCGAACAGGCCCTCGCCGTCGTCCCGAAAATCTGTGACGCGCTCCAATTCGCCCACAATGAAGGCATCCTGCATCGTGACATCAAACCCGAGAATATTCTGCTGAATTCCAAAGGAAGGGTGAAAATCGCGGATTTCGGCATCGCAAAAATACTTGGGACCGAAAGCACTTACGCACCGCCCGAAGCCGGGGACGTCGCGAAAGATCTCAACGTGACCGGTGTGATTGGCACACCGCAGTACATGGCACCGGAACAGATCGAAAATCCGCGCAAGGTGGACCAACGCGCGGACATTTATTCGCTCGGGGTGGTCTTTTACGAAATGCTCACCGGCGAACTCCCGCTCGGACGTTTCCCGCCACCTTCGGAAAGATCGACCGCGGATCCTCGGCTCGATCAAGTGGTGCTTCGCGCGCTGGAAAAAGAACCGCAACGCCGCACCGCCAGCGCCGAAGAGGTGAAAACTCAGGTCGCAACGATCGCCAGCAGCCAGGGGGAATCCGCGGTTCAGCCGCGAGCATCTCGCCACGAAGAAGCGCAAGTACGACCTAAAACTCCGCGACCTCCGTTGAGGTTAGCCATTCTTGCTCTTGTTTTCATCCTGAGCGGCTGTTCAAGCCTCTGGGGTGTTATCAGAGATTTCGGCCAGCATAGTCGTAGCATCGATTTGGGAATCCTGGCGCTCCCCATCGGAATCGGCTTGTTACGGTATCGTCCGTGGTGGCGTCTGGCGGCATTGGCGTCGATCTGGCTCTATTTCGGCGCCCTCCTTCTCGCCACGGCAATTCTATTTCGCCTGACGGGCGAGATAAGCCCCAACGTTCGAACGATCGCCGAATTCGCCGTGAGCGGCAAAAAAGTGCTGGTTCAATCTCAGGCGAATTTTTGGGTGGCACTGTTATTCTACGCGTTCCTGGCCGCTCTTCTGATTTGGAGCTATCGCGTTCTCACGCGACAAAACATAAAAGCCTTGTTCCAACGAAAAGGTTTTGTGAAGCCCTGGCTTGAGTGGATCGCGCTGGCTGGCGTGGCTTTCGTGGCGATCGTGGTAATGCGCTCGACCCAACCGGTTGTTTCGCCCGAAGTCAGCAGCGTTCCCGCGCCGCTCGGATCGCTGCACTTGATTGCAGCGGGTTCAGCAGAGAATCTCGTGCTTGCCCGCGCCGAATCGGACACAGGATATCCCCTACACCAGATTATCGCGCGTTTCGCCGGGCCTCCCTTGGAATCCAACCAATGGCAGCAAGCTCGGGCCCGGGCGAATGGCCCGACGTTGGCTCCAGCTCTTGAGGAGCAGTATCAGGGCGCGGAGCCTGTCGAAAGCCGGCTCCTCTGGGGAGACTTCACCAATGTAACCGCTCAGCCGAGCTCAACTCTCTTTGAATGTCCAAACGAATGCCAGCTCCAGTTCGCCTTGCCCGATCCGACCGAAGCCCAGGAAGCAGTGCGACAGATTGAAATCGTGCTCAGCCATCCCGTCGTGCTGTGGCCCGGAACGCATATCCAGTTGTTTTCGGTGGGAGAACGGAAGGCCTGGCTCGAAGTCAGAGAATATCAGCCGATCCCCGGCAAGCTCGCGTTTGTCCCTTATTCTAACCGAAGCATTGGCCGGCCTCCCATTCCACTCTCCGAGACGGGAAGCGTTCGTTGCGCCGTTCTCTCGATCCCGCCGAACACTGAATTGAAGGTAACCATTTCTCCTTACGGCTCAATGTTGCTCGATAGCGGAATTACCAACGCGGGAGTCTATTGGCTGACGTGGTACGCGGTTGGCCGCGATGATGCACCGGCCGAATCTGGCGCTGAGTGGAGAGTTTACGTGCATGACGGACGCACCGCCCGCCAGCTGGGCCTCATCGCTCCAGACGGCTCGGGTATCGAATGGAAGTCTTCTTTCTATACCGCGCCAGCAAACGTTAGCCCGGGGACCACCATGTCGATCCCACTCTTTTACGGTCCCGAAAAGAACGGACGGACGACACGGACCGTCCTGGCTGATATGATCCTGGACCGTGCTGGAAGCAGTTCACCAAATGAGGTCCGCCAAGGCAACGTTCTTAGGGGCGATTCCAAAGCCAGAAAAGAAACCGTTGAAGCTGCTCGTGCGAAACTCCAATTGAAGCTCGCCTATGCTGAAAAGGAATTGAAAGAAGCTCGAACTCGAGAAGCCGTTGGCGCAATTCCTCCGCTCGAGTTGGAAAAGGCCGCCGCTGCCCGCGACACGATTCTGGCCGAGCTGAATGGAGATGCCGTTGAAGTGGCCCGAATTCACTTGAAAATCGCTGCGATGGAACTGACCGCCGCCGAACAGAAGCACGCGGTCGGCGCCGCCGCGGATGACGAAGTCGCAAAGGCCAAACTGGCACGAGATACCGCGGCAGTTGATTTGCGACAAGCTGAAGACGCCACATCCCCCACATCCAAATAGTTTGACCACAGGACCTCCAGATGAGCCCGGCGCGGCGCGACCGGCATTTGCCACCACGCAATGGACCCGTGTCTTGGAGGCGCGTGGGCAATCGCCAGAAGCCAAAGCGGCGCTGAGCGATTTATGCGCGGCGTATTATGCGCCGGTGTTCGCCTTTATTCGAAGCACTGCTCCCGATGACGATTCCGCGCGCGACCTGACGCAAGAGTTCTTTTCACGCCTTCTTTCGCGGCAGGGTGTCGATACGGTCGATCCAAACCGCGGCCGTTTCCGCTCTTACCTCCTCGGCGCGGTGAAACATTTTCTTGCGGATATGCACGATCGGGCGAGGCGGTTGAAGCGCGGCGCGGGCCAATCCACGGAATCGATTGACGCGGGGACCGACACCTCGCCCGGCTTGCAACTGGCTGATTCGAAGATGACTCCACCTGATCGTGAATTTGAC
The DNA here is from genome assembly GCA_036002705.1 of Verrucomicrobiia bacterium. GTDB lineage: Bacteria > Verrucomicrobiota > Verrucomicrobiia > Limisphaerales > SXQI01 > DASVNK01. The sequence goes on along the minus strand of DASYTB010000107.1, from coordinate 4 downwards.
CGGA
>DASYTB010000106.1:0-6598 GCA_036002705.1 Verrucomicrobiia bacterium | reverse complement strand
GTTCAGCAAGCTGCTCTTCCCGGCATTCGGACGCCCTATAATCGCCGCCCGAACACCGCGTCGAAGAATTTGCCCCTCAGAAGCCGTTCGCAAGAGATCATCCATAAAGGCCACGCCTCGTTGGAGCCGGTCGACCAACTGCTCCTTCGTATCCGGCGAGATATCCTCGTCGGGAAAATCGATGTGTGCCTCGATATGGGCCAGAGTTTGGACCATTCGCTCGCGAAGCTCTTCAATCCGCCGTGATAGCTTGCCGGTGAGTTGCTCGTTCGCCGCGCTCAAGGCCAGTTCCGTCCGCGAGTGGATTAAATCGGCAACTGCTTCGGCTTGGGCCAGGTCAATTCGCCCGTTCAAGAACGCTCGCTTCGTGAATTCGCCTGCTTCGGCCAGCCGCGCCCCCCCGGCGAGCAGCGCATCAAGGACAAGTTTGGCCGGGAGCAATCCGCCGTGGCAACTGATCTCGACCATGTCCTCCCGCGTAAAAGTGCGCGGCGCACGCAAGACGGTTAGCAAAACCTCATCAACGCCCTTTCCGTTTCGCTCAATCCTGCCGTATTGGACCGTGTGCGATTCGGCGTCCGTCGGTGATTTCGACCGCTTCCCTATAGCCCGAAAGCAGGCGCTGGCCACCTTTAATGCCCCCGGGCCCGAGAGCCGCACAACAGCCAGGCCTCCGTCACCCAGCGGCGTCGAGATTGCCGCGATCGTATCCTGCATCCCTGCCATGCCGCATTATAATTGCCGCGCGCGCGAAGCCAAATCCTCTTGAATTAGTTTAGCCTTTATTCTTCAGGCCCAACAATTCAGAGAAACGCCGACGAATCCCCCGAAGCGTCAATGAGTGCACCTTCTGGCTCGGATATTTACCAGAACTACTTGAACCGGCTCGCAAAACACGCATCGGGCCCTTGCTAACCAAAAGGTCGTGGTTTAGTCTGCAACCGTAGAATGAAAGGCTTACCCAATTCCCAAGGAGAGGCAATGCATTGGCTAAATCTCGTGTCATGACAAAATTGTTTTTCCTGCTTCTTCTCCTCACGGGCGCGGGGTTCGGCTCTTTCGGCCAGACCCTCAGCACTCTTTACAGCTTCGGCACTCTGACCAACGAAGCTGGCGTCATGCCTGAAGCCCAGCTAACCGAAGGATCCGATCGGATGCTTTATGGAACGACCAGCGAAGGCGGCGGGGGCCGCGGTTTAAATCAAAACGCCGCCCTTGCGGGACCGGTATTCCAAGGCAAGGGCGGTCTTCTCCAAGGAGCCATTTTCGCAATTAAGCCGGACGGCACCGGGTTCAAAATAGTTAAGCAATTCACAAACCGGCTCGACGGCAGCGAGCCCCGAAGCGCGCTTGTGCTTGCCGGCAACTTTATCTATGGAACCACAAGTGCCGGCGGTGCCAACAATGGAGGCACTATTTTTAAGCTCAACACGGACGGCAGCGGCTTCAGCGTCCTGAAAGACCTTCCCGAAGGCTCCTATGACCGTAATCCAGCGCCTGTTCACATCGTCAATGATCCGAGTATCGATACGAAACCGCCTTTGGGCGGATTGCTTTTGTCAGGTGATACATTGTTCGGCACAACTCGCTCGGGTGGGAGCGCCGCTGGCGGGACGGTTTTTAAAATTCATACGGATGGCACTGGTTATTCGGTCATGAAGGAATTCACGGGACCGGATGGCGCTGCACCTTGCGGTGACCTTTTGCTCTCCGGCTCGACCTTGTTCGGCACCACATCTCTCGGCGGGAGCACAAATTACGGCACCGTATTTAAAGTAAATATGGATGGGACTGCGTTTGAGGTCATCAAGAATTTTCTCGGGACACCAGCCGGCGAGGGAGCAACACCGCTGGGCGGCCTTGTGCAGAGCGGAATCACGCTCTTTGGCACAACGCTTTACGGAGGCGCCACGAACTTCTTCAGCGGAACCGTTTTCAAGATCAACCCAGATGGGACTGGCTTTGAAGTCCTGAAGAGCTTCTCGGACGACGAGTATCTTGGGCTTGGGCCTGTCGGACGACTCAATCTTTCCGGGGACACTCTGTTCGGCGTGACCACGAAAGCTAGTGGTAACTCCCTGGCGGCGTACCCGCAGGTTTTCAGCATCAAAACGAATGGCAGCGCGGCAGATCTGATCCGGTTAGCAGGCAGTCCGCGCGCCGGGGTCACGCTGGTGAATGGAAAGCTTTTCGGAAGCACGTATCTCGGCGACTCCTGGTATGGTGTAGGTACTCTCTTCAGCTTCAATACTAACGGCTCCGGATTTTCGATCATTCACGCATTTTCCGGTTCCTCAGGTGGACCTGCCGGTCCAAGTCCGTTGATTTCATGGGGTGACTTCCTTTTCGGAACCACCGTTTCAGGTGGCGCCTCGAATGCGGGAACCGTTTTCAGGGCTCAGAAGAATGGCGCCGGCTTGACCATTCTGAAGGAATTTACGGGCGGCGAAGATGGTCGGAATCCCGGTACTCGCCTGACAATCTCCGGGAACACGCTCTATGGCGTTACTGCTGACCACGTCTTATACAAGCTGAACACCGACGGGACTGGCTTTGAAGTTGTTCATTCCTTTGGTCCGGTGAACCTGCTTTCCCCACCTGGATCACCCGTGCTCCTAAACGGGGCACTCTACGAAACAACATCGTGGGCCGGCGATGGAGGCCATGGGAGCGTTTACAAAGTGAATACCGATGGCACCGGCTTCAGCATTATCAAAAGCTTTTATGAGGCCGACGGGTATCCTCCTGAAAACCTCGCTGTCGGCGATAACCTCCTTTACGGCACAACGGGGCCCGGCGGCGCTTCAGGTCACGGCGGCATCTACAAAATCGGTTCAGACGATTCCTACACACCCCTTTATCGCTTCTCCGAAATGACCGGCCCGGTGGGACCGCTCACGCCAATCGGGAATACCATTTACGGCGCTGGATTTTCGCTTAGCTCTCAACCGCTAATCCTGAAGCTAAATACCGATGGGACCGGTTTGACCACGATGGCCCAGCTTTCCGGGAATCTCGCTGGGGACGTTTCTCCGAACGGATTAATCCTGGCGGGAAGCAATCTTATCGGCGTGACGCGCGGATCATCCGACGCGATTTTCCAAATCAACGCCAATGGCACGAACGTGGCATTGATCTACCAATTCGCCCAAAGCATCGGATTGAATGGTGATCTCCTTCTCGACGGAACCACGCTCTACGGCACCACCAGTTTTGGCGGCGCAGTAGGCGAAGGAACATTGTTCGGCCTTGATCTTCGGCCGCGGCTTTCGATCACTCAAAGCGGCTCGAGTGTACGCCTTTCCTGGCCCTCTTACGCGAGTTCCGCCAAATTGGAACAGACCACCGGCTTAACGGCGCAATCCTGGTCCGCAGTCTCAGCGCCAACGATTAACAACGGCACAACGACGTTCGTAAATCTCGACACAGCGAACACCGTCACCTTCTTTCGATTGGTAAATTAGCTTTCCGCCATTTTTCTTGCGCGCGAATCGATCATTGTTACACTGCGCGCCACATTCTCGACCACCTGCCTGGGTGGTTTTTTGTTTTTGAACTGTGAAGATTTTTAGCGGGACAGCCAATCCACCCCTGGCCGAAGCCATTTGCAAGAGCATCGCCATCGAGTTGGGCAAGTGCACCGTGAGCGCCTTCCCCGACGGCGAAACGTTCGTCAAGATCGAAGAGAACGTGCGGGGGGAGGACGTCTTCCTGGTGCAGTCCACTTCGCCGCCGACCAACCATAATCTGATGGAGATGTTCATCATGATGGATGCCTTGCGGCGGGCGAGCGCTTCCCGGATCACGGCGGTGCTGCCCTTTTATGGTTACGCCCGGCAGGATCGCAAAGACCAGCCGCGCGTGCCAATCACGGCCAAGTTGGTGGCGAATTTGATTGTGGCGGCGGGCGCGAATCGGGTGCTGACCATGGACCTGCACGCGCAACAGATTCAAGGGTTTTTCGATATTCCCGTCGATCACCTCTATGCCGCACCGGTGATGTATGAGTATTTAAGATCGAAGAAGCTGCCGAATCTGGTGGTCGTTAGCCCGGACGTCGGCGGGCTCAAAATGGCGCACGCCTATTCCCAGGTGTTGGAGGCGGGCCTTGCGATTGTCGCCAAGCGCCGAAAGAGCGCCAGCGAGATCGAATCGATGACTGTGATCGGTGAGATTAAGGGAAAAAGCGTGCTGATGGTCGATGACCTGACGGAAACAGCCGGGACGCTGACCACAGCGGCGGAGCTGTTGAAGCGCAAAGGAGCCAAACGGATCCTCGCCTGTGTTTCGCACGCGATCTTGAACGATTTGGGCATTGAAAGATTGCGAAAATCTGTCATTGACGAATTAATAACTACTGATACGGTTCTCCGCCCTGTCATAGAGGGGGTGAATATCACCACGTTGTCGGTGGCGGGTTTATTGGGCGAAGCCATTAAACGGATTCACAATAATTCGTCAGTAACTTCGCTGTTTGAGTTTAAAGGTGGTCGCACCAGTTAGTGCGAGCCGCCGATTATTTTTTTCGCCTGCCGCAAAATCGGCGGGTATTTGAACTGCTTTAAAGATGAAATCTGTATCGTTGTCCGCGTTTCCACGCGAATTGAGCAAGCGCACGGGCGTGAAAAAGGTGCGCGCCACCGGCCGAATTCCGGCGGTCATTTACGGGCGTCACAACAAGCCGCAGAACCTGGAAGTGACCTCGAAGGAGCTGGAAAATGTGATCCACAGCGCTCATTCGGAAGTGCTTCTGGTTGATCTTGCGGTCGGACAGGGAAATGGCAAACGTTTGGCATTGGTCCGCGCCATTCAACATCACCCCTTAAGCGGCACAATTTTGCACGTGGATTTCCAGGAAGTGGCGGAAAATGAAAAAGTTACCGCGATGGTTCCGGTCGAGACGGAGGGCGAAGCTGAAGGGGTGAAAACCGGGGGCGGCGTTCTGGAACACGTGCTGTTTAAGGTGAAAGCGCGCGCGACTCCAAAGGATTTGCCGGATGTAATCATTATCGACGTAACGAAGCTGCAAATTGGGCAATCGATCCACGTCGGTGAAATTCAACCGCCGCCGGGTGTTGAAATTTTAGGTCACAAGGAAGCTCCAGTGGTATCCGTCGCGGCGCCGATCTCCGAAGCTCAGGAAGCGGCCGCTTTGGAAACTGGCGCGACCGCCGCGGGCGAGCCCGAGATGATCAAAGAGAAGAAGGAAGAGGGCGCTGCCGAGGGCAAGCCAGCCGAAAAGGGAGCCAAGGCTCCTGCCGCTGGCGGCGAAAAGGCGGCAGAAAAAGGAGCCGAGAAGGGCGCGGAGAAAAAGCCGGCTGCCGAAAAGAAGAAGTAGTTCGGCGTTCGGGGGCCGTGACGCTGTCCGGGCCAGGATCAAATGGAGACGTTGCATTTGGTCGCGGGTTTGGGAAATCCCGGTTCCGAGTATTCCCGCACGCGGCACAACGCGGGGTTTATGGCGGTCGAGCGTTTCGGGGAAAAATTCTCGGCGCATTGGAGAAACGAGGGAAAGTTCAAGGCGCGGGTGGCCCGAGTCGAGATTGCCGGAGGCAGAATGATTCTCTGCGAGCCGCAAACTTATATGAATGCGAGCGGGGAGGCGGTCGCGCCTTTAGCCGGGTTCTACAAAGTGCGGCCGGAACGTGTGCTCGCGGTCGTTGATGACGCGGATTTGCCGTTCGGCCAGATTCGGTTGCGGCCCGAGGGAAGTAGCGGAGGTCATCATGGCCTTGAGTCGATCGAGCGGCACCTCGGCGGACGAAATTTTCCGCGGTTGCGGGTTGGAATTGGCCGGACGGAGCGGGGATTGAGAGAAATTACCGGGCATGTGCTCGGCTCTTTCAGCCTTGGGGAGATGGAGTTGCTGGAAAAGGTTTTGGACCGGAGCGCCCGGCAGATTGAATGTTACCTGACCGAGGGCATTCAGAAAGCGATGAGTTTATACAATGGAGCGGTTGCTCCGGATGATAAGGAAGCGAAGTGAAAAAGTACGAAGGTTTGTTCATCCTGAACACGGCGGGAAAAGAAGAGAACGTGAAGGAACTGATCGACAAGGTCACCGAGGAGATTAGCCACTCGGGCGGCAAGGTCGAGACGGTTCAGAAAATGGACAAGCGCCAGTTTTCGCGCGTGGCCAACAAGAAGTTCAGCTCGGGCTTCTACGTCAACGTGATTTTCGAGTCCGAGCCGCAGAACGTCGCGCACCTGCGCAGCCGGTTCGCCCTGAACGAAGACGTTTTTCGCGTCCTGTTCACCGAAGCGCCCGAGCCGAAGAAACAGGCGGCGGCCGCTTAAGTCCCCGGACGGACGGACTGAAAACAGCCGGGCGTTTCAACGCCGAGGCCCAAGCCGCAAAGGTTTGCCAGTCCCGAAGGGACGACTGAGACGCGAGACCGACAGAGTTCGAAATCTATGCAAGGGTTTAACAAAGTGATCATCGCCGGGAATCTCACCCGCGACCCGGAGATGCGCTATACTCCCAGCGGCACCGCCGTGGCGAAGCTCGGCCTTGCGGTCAACCGACGATGGAAGGACGCGCAAACGAACGAGACCAAGGAAGAGGTCACGTTTGTGGATGTCGATGCCTGGGGCAAGC
>DASYTB010000105.1:0-19942 GCA_036002705.1 Verrucomicrobiia bacterium | reverse complement strand
CACATCAGTGAACACGACCGCCTGATCGTTCCGTTTCCTTTTTGTTTTAACGGTAGCTCTCAGAACCGGTAGGAATAGCTTGCGACAACGATGAAATCAGCGAAGGAGCCCGTTGACGACAAAGCACTTTGTTCCAGGTTTCGCTCAACGGCCACCGGAACGTTCACGCTGAAGGCATTTTTCCCGGAAGCCCAGTTGATCCCGGGATCAATATAAACTGCGTAACCAGCCCTGCGAAACCCGTCGCTGTCTCCAATCAGGTCGTGGACAGGTATTCCGTCGATCCTTCCACCTAAACTGAGGGCGAGGCCTCCTGACGGCCAGACGGTGTACGAGAAACCAGCTCGGCCGAGGTATTGGTCTGGCACGGAATTCACGCCTGGCAAAGGCAGCGCCCTCTCCGTGCCATTGACGTCGCGCGGATTGAGTAAATAGAATCCAGCCATGTATCCAAAGAAGTTCTTCGCAAGCTTTTGGTAGCCCTGAGTCTGGAGGAAAATACCCCAGCCTCCATCCCCGAGCTGCGCCGCGATATCGACGGGACGACTGCTAACCGTCCCGTCGGCGGCGTGATATTCACCCATCACGTTGTAGTCACCGCTGGGGAACTTCACGCCCAGGCTGAAATTGATGTTTCCATTCGGATGATCCGGAGGATTAAGTATCCAGGCATTGGCGAGGAGGCGAATGTCCCCCGGCCCCGCGGAGGTTCCGCCGTGGCGCTGGCCATCACCGTTGGGCAATGAGTAATCATCGTGCTCGAAAGGCAGAGTCAGACTCAAACTAAAGCGGTAATCGATGGCGTAGGTGGCGGTCAGGTCGATGGAGTGAATCGTGTTTCTACCACCGACTTCGTGGAGTTGCGGCTGCTCCTCAGTTCCGGTAAACACTGTTTCCGCGTGAAGGTAGCGGTAGGAGACGTCCCCCTCCCATTGACCCGGCTCAAGGTACGAAATACCACGCGCTCCCACGCTGAGCGACATATAATGGGCGGGGATGCACCCTTGAGAAAAGAGATTCCGGGTGAATGCGCACGCGCTAATGCCGGCTAAGCAGGCCAGGAGATTGAATCCGGCATGAATAGTTGTTGGTTTTCGAAAAGTCATAAGAAGATTCCTGTGGGTTTTGGTAGCGATCTGTTGGTAATCGTAGAGTTATAATCAATTCTGTCGATTCATTATCTTGCGACCGTTTCTCCATACGCCGATCGTTTCTGATCGTTGTTTTTCTTGATCACCTGGAACGGTCATGATTGAACTGCTGACAGACCGGTAAATCTTTCAAAAAAAGTTAATTATTTTGAAAGAAATGGCTCGGACAGAGCAGTAGATAAGAAAATATCAATATGACGCTGGAACGTGACCCCTTTCTTCCCACGCGCGAGAGCCTTTTGGTTCGGCTCAAAAATTGGGAGGACCAGGAAAGCTGGCGCGACTTCTTTAACGCTTATTGGAAACTCATTTACGCCGCGGCTTCCAGCGCGGGATTGAAAGATTCCGAAGCCCAGGATGTTGTGCAGGATACGGTGATTGCGGTCGCCAAAAAGATGAAAGATTTTAGATATGTGCCGGGAGTGGATTCCTTTAAGGGATGGCTCATCTACTTGACTCGGAAACGAATCGCACTGGAATACCGTCGCCGCGAGCGGATGAAGGGACCCGTTGAGGCGAGGGCAGAGCAACTTGATTGGATGATCGAAGCTGAAAACCTTCCAGACCCCGCCGGGCTCGATCTTGAGACATTGTGGGATCAGGAATGGGAACGCAGTCTGTGGGAAGCCGCCGTGACAAAAGTCAAAACAGAAGTCAGCCTGAAGCAATTTCAAATGTTTGATCTTTATGCGGTGAAGGAACGTTCCGCCACGGAAGTCGCGGACGAACTTGGCGTTCCCGTAGCTCAAGTTTATCTGGCCAAGCATCGGGTTTCGGCTCTTCTGAAGAAGGAACTCACTCGCCTTAAAGCGGCCGTAACCCAATAAGGACAACTGCGTAGCGCGTTTTTCCGCCTTTGGGCAGGCCTGCCGGCTGTCCTTTCCCGGCGTCCTGCAGCATGGCTGAACCGTGGCGTAAAAAACATTGCCGGCCGTTCAACGGGCCATTAGCCTGCCTAAGGATGTTTTAGGCGCACTGCGCAGATGCCGCTCGTCTGCGCCTTTGGCCTATGAAAGAAAATACGGGCGCAGACTACGCTGGATCTACGCGGACGCGGCCAATGGCGGCGCCGGAGCCACCTTCATTGCTTCGGATTCCGGACCATGAATTGATTCGCTGCATTGGCCGCGGTGGTTACGGAGAGGTGTGGCTGGCCAGAAACGTGATCGGCACGTATCGCGCAGTCAAAATCGTTTATCGGAAGAGTTTTCGCGACGATCGCCCCTTCGAGCGCGAGTTCACCGGCATCAAAAACTTCGCGCCGATTTCCCTGAAGCATCCGGGGTTGGTGGCCATCCTCCATATCGGCAGAAACGAGCGGGCGGGGAACTTCTTTTATATCATGGAGATCGCGGACGATCTCACGCGCGGGACGATCGTCGATCCCGAGAGCTACACACCCAAGACTTTGACCTCTGAAATGGGCCGGCGCGGAAAAATCCCCTTGCGAAATTGCGTGGAAATCGGCGTTGCGCTTACGTCCGCGCTGGATTTTCTTCACCGAGGGGGCCTGATTCATCGGGACATCAAACCGTCGAATATTATTTTTGTCGGGGGCGAGGCGAAGCTGGCAGATATCGGTCTGGTCGCGGAGATTGACGAGGCAGTTTCGTTCGCCGGCACGATGGGTTACATCGCCCCGGAAATACTCTCGGGCGCGCAACCGGCCACGGAACAGGCGGATATTTACAGCCTGGGCAAGGTTCTCTACGAGATCAGCACCGGGAAAGACCGGCAGGAGTTTCCCGCACTGCCTGCCGAGATGCCGAAAGCGGCGGACGGTTCGCTCTTTCGCCGATTCAATGAAATCACGCTGAAAGCATGCGAGACGCAGCCGCAACTGCGCTTTCGTTCGGCCCGGGAAATGCAGACCGCCCTGAGCCAAACGAGCGAGCGGAAGAGTGGAGGGACTTCGGTGTCATCCGCCGCCGAGGAACCGCGCGCGGACGCGACCGAGCGGCAACGCAAATTCCTGACCGTCCTTTGCGTCGAATTCGCGATGGTGGATGAGGTCGATCCTGAAGAATTGCCGCGCATCGTGCAAAGTTGTTGCGAGGCGGTGCGTCCGGCGATTGAACGTTATGAAGGTACGATCACGCCGGTCCAGGGCGAACGGCTAATCGCGGTTTTTGGCGCGCCGATCGCCTGCGAGGATCACGCGCAGCGCGCGGCGTACGCGGCCCTGAATTTAAAGGAGGCGCTTGTTTCTTATGCGCGGCGACGCAAAACCAAGGACGAAGCCGGCTTCGAAGCGCGAATGTCTCTCAATTCGGGTCTGGTCGTAACCGGCCAAAACATGGGCAAGGGCAACGTTACGGCTTCGGGAGAAGCCGTGAGCACGGCCACACGGCTGTTATCGCTGGCGGACGCGGGCCAGATCGTGGTGAGCGAAGAGACGTGCAAAAGTATCCAGGATTACTTTTCAATCTCTCCCCTCGGTGAGCGCAAACTCCCGGGAAAGGCGGCGCCGGTAAAGCTTTATGAATTGACCGAGCGCAGGCAACACCGCTCCCGTTTGGAGGCCAGCGCTCAGCGCGGTCTGACCCGGTTTGTCGGTCGAACCCGGGAATTGGGCACCCTTAAGGATCGTTTTGCCGAGGCGCGGGAGGGCCACGGTCAAATCGTGCTTTTGGCAGGTGAGGCGGGCGTAGGCAAATCACGTCTTTTGCGGGAACTTCGTGAAAGTCTCACTGGAACAGAAATCACCTGGCTGGAAGGCCGCTCGATCTCTTTCGGCAGCCAAATGGCCTACCTTCCGATCATCGATTTCTTAAAGCAACTCTTCGGGATTGAAGAAGCGGATGATGAGTCCGCCGTGACGAGCAAAATCGAATCTGGTTTGAATCCCCTTGGAAAGGAATCCGCTTCAGCTTTGGCCGCGATCAAAGATTTTCTCGCGGGCGATTCGGCGGAAGAAGCCGCGCGCAAGATCGACCCGCAGCAGCGCCGGCTCCAAACGCTGGAAATCATCCGCAAGCTTTTGTTCGGCTGCGCCCAACGCGCACCGCTGATCCTGGTCATTGAAGACCTTCATTGGATCGATAAAGCGTCTGAGGATTTCCTGGTTTCATTGGCCGATTCGCTGGCCATGATGCCGGTCTTGATGCTTCTGACCTACCGGCCGGGCTATCGGAATCCATTTCCGGAGCGGTCTTATCTGACCCGGACGGTCTTGCGGCAGTTGACCGAGGAGGAGACGGTTCGGCTGGCGGCCGAAATGCTGGCCGGCACACAACTGCCTGCAGAGTTTCGCCGGCTCATTGTGGGCAAAGCGGATGGGAATCCTTTCTTTATCGAAGAAATGATCAAGTCCCTGATCGAAGGCGGGATTATCGATCAGCGGGAAGGTCAGTTCCAGTTCGCCCAGACGCGCGCCGCGGCTCAGGTTCCGGATACGATCCAGGGAGTCATCATGGGCCGCATCGACCGGCTCGATGCCTGCTCGAGGAAGGCCTTGCAACTGGCGTCAGTCATCGGGCGGGAATTCGCGGTGACCCTGCTGCAAACGATTGCCGATCTGCGGGAACCGGTTACGCAGTGCCTGCAGAAATTAAAGGCCCTGGAACTTATCTATGAGCGCAGCCTCTTCCCCGAACACGTCTGCATGTTCAAGCACGCCCTGACGCAAGAGGTCGCCTACAACACACTGCTCATTCAAGACCGCAAAGAATTGCATTCAATGGTGGCCGCCGCGATCGAGGAGCTCTACGCGGCGCGTCTTCCCGAGTTCTACGGCTTGCTCGCGTACCATTATGAACAAGGTGAAGAATGGGAACGCGCCTTGGAATACCTGGAACGGGCCGCCGAACAATGCCGCGGAATCGGGGCGTATCGCGAGGAAGCCTTCCAAATCGGCCGCGCCATCGCGATTGCGGAACGTCTGGGCGAGCGGGAACTGCTGACGGATTTGCGCGGCAAACGTGGGACCGCCTTGGCGCATGTGGGGCTTTGGGCCGAAGCGATGCCTGACCTGGAATACGCATTGGCTAAACTGCCTAGGGAATCCGATGAACTCAGGGCTGAACTCTTGCTCGAATTGGCCGGTGTTCATTTTTGGGATTTGAATGCCGCGCGCATGCGGGTTTGCGCGGCGGAAGCGCTTCCCATCGCGAAGAAGGTCGGAAGGTCGGACTTGGCGGCCGGCGCCATCGGCTGGCTGGGTGCAGCCCAGCAAGTCGATGGAGACTCGGTTGCCGCCAGCCAAACGTTTGAACGAGCGCTCGCGGCGGGTGACGGATTCGCCTATCCTTCTCTGGCTAATTATCCGCTCAATCTTTATATGCGTGGCTGCCTGAAAGAAGCGGTCGAACTTGGCCGGCAGTCGGCGGCAAAGTTAGCCGACAGTTGGGCGGCGACTTTCGGCCTCCCTCATCTGGCTCTGGCTCTCGCCGGATCAGGCCAGTACGCGGAGGCGTTGAAGGTGTTCGACGAAGCCCGCAAAGTCGGTGCCAGGTACGAAAACTGGAGCTTTCAAGTGCGCGCCATCTCCATGTCGGCCGGTTTTCATCTTGATCTCTTCGATTACGCGGGGAATGAAGCCATCGCCCTTGAAGCGCGGGAACGAGCGCATTCCAGTGGCTTCCAGCCCACCATCGTCAGCTCGGGAATTGATTTGATTGTCAACTATGCCCGGCGCGGCCAGGTCGCGGACGCTGAAAAGATGGAGAGCGAAGCGAGCGAACTGGCCGCGATGATTGGTGGCTGGCATCGCTGGCTTTGGTCGTTGCGTTTGAAGCACGCGCGCGCCGAGATTGCCCTGGCGCGCCAGGATTGGAACGGGGCACTTCGTTGGGCCAATGAAGCCATCGAGGAAAGCGGGGCGAGGCAACGCCTTAAATATGTCGTCGCGGGTTTGATGGCGCGAAGCAAAGCTTTGGCGAAACTGGGACGCACCCGGGAAGCGCTTCCGGGCCTGACAGAAGCGCTGGAACGCGCCCGTCCGATGGGCGATCCCGCGATCTTGTTTCGCGCTTTGGCGCAACATCTGGAGGTCGAAGGTTCAGACCTGCTTTTTGCCGAGGCGCGCGGCGTCGCGGAACGCATCGTCACTGCCCTGCCCACCGATGAAATGCGCGCCTGCTTTCTCGGCGCCGATCCCGTCAAACTGGTTCAGCTCGAGATAAGCTGAAGCCTGGCGCCTCGTTTTCTAAGAACATCCCGTTTGTCGGCTTGGCCCGGAGAGCGCCCGGCAAAATCTTTTCAGTTTGCATCGCGCCACGAAGTTGCCTAACAATCAGTGATCCCATAAGCAAGGAGAACTATGATGATTCCAGATAAACGTTTCACGGGGTTGGTGCGTCTTTTAGGATGGAGCGTTTCTTTCCTCCTATCCGGTATTTTGCATGCGCAGACAAGCCCCCCCACCAATAGTCTTCAACTCTGGATCCGGGCCGATACCGGGGTCACGACCAACGCGGACGGTCTGGTCGAGAAATGGGCCGATCAATCGGGCAATGCCAATGATGCGGCGCAGAGCGATGACACTTTAAAGCCGAAACTAATCGCGAATGCAGCCAACAATCGGCCCGTCGTGCGTTTTGACGGCGTGGACGACTATCTGGATGTCGCGGATGCGCCCAGCATCGAGATCACCGGTGACATCGCCAGCTTCGCCGTGATTCGCGTGGACGATTACGCGAATTTCAATTCGATCTGGGGAAAAACGCTCGCGAACATCCCCGCTCCGAACGACTTTTATCTGAGCGCCGGCAGCGGCGTCCCGCAGTTCGTTCGAGGTGATGGTGGCAATTTCGCCTTTGCCCCCGCCAGCCGGCCCGTCAAACAAAATACCTATGCCGTCGTTGGCATTCGGCAATCCGGCACGACCTTCACGCATTATCTGAATGGCGCCACGAATGGAACGGACGAAGTCACCACCACTCCCGGAGATGGCGCCACCAGCCTAAAGATCGGTTCTCGGGATGACCTTTTCACGAAAATGAAAGGTGATATTGCCGAACTGCTCATTTATAGCGACGCGCTGAGCGATGCCCAGGCCGCGACCGCGATTGACTATCTTCGCAAAAAATACGGCATTACCAATACCCCTCCCACTGTTTCGATTTCCGCTCCGACAAACAACGCTTCGCTCTCCGCGCCAGCCTCCTTCGCGGTAACGGTGAATGCGAGCGACCCCGACGGTTTTGTCACCCGTGTGAGCCTGCTCGCGAACGGCAGCACCATTGCGACCGCCACCGCCCCTCCCTACAATTTCCCGGTTTCGGTGGAAAACGGGGCAACCGTCACCTTCACGGCCGTGGCCACGGATGATAAAGATGCTGTTAGCACCTCCAGCAACGTGACCGTGACGGTGGTCGCGGCGGCACCGCCGACACTGAATGCCAATTCTCACCTCAAGCTCTGGTTGCGCGGCGATCAGGGAACGACGGTGGGGCCAAGTGGAGGCGTTTTGGCCTGGGCCGACCAATCGGGCAACAAAAACGACGCTCTCCAGAGCGACGAGAACCTGGCGCCGACAATGGGGACGCTGAACGGAAAACCCTCTCTTCATTTTGACGGTGTTGACGATTATCTGGATGTGGCCGATTCGGACTCGATCAGCATCACCGGAGATATCGCCACGTTTGTCGTGGCCAGTTTCGAAGATTTCAGCGGTTTCCGCGGCGTTTGGGCCAAAACTTCTGGAAACCAGCCGCGGCCAACCGATTACTATCTGGCCTCCGGGAGCGGCGTCCCAACCTTCGTCCGTGGATACACGACCAACGACACGGACAATGTAAATCAGGGCGTTTCTGCCAGTGGCCGGGTGACCGCGAATACGCCGGTAATGTTCGGCGTTCAGCAGGCTGGCACGGCGGTGACTCATTACCTCAATGGCCAGCCGTTCGGCACCGGTACGATCACTCTCACTCCGCAGGACATGGATACCCCGCTGAAAATCGGATCCCGCGACGATTTCGCCACTGAAATGAAAGGCCAAATCGCGGAAATTTTGATTTATGACGCGGCGCTCTCCAGCAACGATCTCGCGAACGTGCGCCAGTACCTTGGGACGAAATACAACATTGCGGTCATTCAATCCAGGAACGCCGGTCCCGCGGTGCAAATCACCGGGCCTGCCGCCGGCACGAATATTGTGGCGCCCGGACCAATCACTGTCACGGCCACCGCTTCGGATTCCGACGGCAGTGTGGTCGGCATTGATTTCTACGCGAATGGTTTGGCCATCGGGAGCGACACCACGGCGCCCTATACCGCCTCTTTCAGCGCCAGTTTTTCGGGACCGGTTGCAATCTCGGCCGTAGCCACCGATAACCTCGGTAATAAAACCACGGCGACTGTAACGATTAACGTCACCGGCGGCCAAACGGCGCCAATTCCTACGGCGGGCCTTGCGCTCTGGCTCCGTCCCGATCACGGCATAACGACCAACGAGTCCGGCGCGGTGACATTATGGCAGGATTCCTCGGGCAACAAAAACGATGCCGCGCAAACCGATCCCGCGAAGGCGCCCGCGCTCATCCCCGCCGGATTGAACGGGCTGCCTGTCTTGAACTTTGATGGAGTCGATGACTACCTGGAGGTTCCCAGTTCGCCCAGCATCGCCATCACGGGAGATATCAGCTCATTTTTCGTCGTCAATTTCGACGACTACAACACTTATCAGGAAGTGTGGGGGAAAACGGCCGGCAATCTCCCCGCCGCGAACGATTATTATCTCGTGCAGAACAGTGGCATTCCGAGCATTTATCATGGCAACGGGACCGGGAGTGGGATCGCGCAGGTGGTGGGGCAGGACCCGATTCCCACCGGAACTTTCGTGACCGCTGGGTTTTCCCTGGCTGGCACGGTTGCCACCCATTACCTCAACGGCAGCGGGAACGGCAGTGGAACGCTCGCTGCCGCCGGCGTGGATAGCGGCGATCCGCTTCGAATCGGAACGCGCGGGGACCTTTTTACAAAATTGAAAGGCAGCTTCGCGGAACTCTTGATCTATGGTCGCGCCCTGAATGATTCGGAACGCGCCCTGGTTGAAGCCTATTTCCAACAGAAGTACTTCCAAACGGCCGGAAATGCGCCTTCGCTTTCCGTTGCTCTGGCCGCTAATAATACGCTTGTGCTCGCATGGCCCTCCAGTGCGGACGGCTTTACCCTGGAAGCGAAAACCGCGCTCGGAACGGGTGCCGCCTGGTCTGCCGTGACTGAACCCGTCATTCCAGTGAACGGCCAAAATACGGTGACGGAGACGGCTTCTGGCTCTGCTCGTTTCTTCAGACTTAAAAAGTAGTCTGACCGGAATCTTGCCCTTTGCCTTGCCCGGCCGCCGCCGGGCAAGGCCACCTCTGAGTCATCTGACCCATCGCGCCTTTGTTGCGGCTCCGTCCAGCGACGGAATCCAAAATCCCTCAAAACCCCTTTAGCATTCACGAATTTGCGTTACATTCACGCCGCTCCACCGACTCCGTAGCACGGACGGCGGAGCATACGATTTGAGAGTTCGGTTTTGCGTCATTCTCTGTTGGCTCTTCGCTTCTCTTCGCGGAATTTGCGGTGACAGCGTGGTGGTTTTCAACGAAATCATGTACCACCCGCGCGATGGCGATTCGATCGAGTGGATCGAGCTGTTCAACCAGATGGCCGTCGATGTGGATCTCTCCGGTTGGAGCATTGAAGGCGCTAATTACGCCTTCCCCACCAATACCATCATTGGCGGGGGCAAATATCTCGTCGTGGCCAACGATCCCGTTGCCTTGGCGCAGCGCTTTGGCTTAACGAATATCTACGGGCCGTTCGATGGAAAGCTGGCCAACGAAGGTGAAAAATTGCGCTTGCGCAATCATAATCAGCGGATCATGGACTCGATGGCCTATGATTCGAAGTACCCTTGGCCACCGGGTCCGGATGGTAGTGGGTTCAGCCTCTCAAAGAAGAGCCCGATCCTCGCCAGCCAATCCGGAGAAAACTGGACGCAAAGTAATCAGCCAGGCGGAACCCCAGGCAGCGCGAATTTCCCGGCTTCGATCCCCCCAGGATCGATCCTTTTGAATGAAATCGCCGCCAGCACGAATGCTCCCTTCTGGGTGGAACTGGTCAATATCGGGTCCGGCCCCGTGGACCTCAGCGGCTCTGTCGTCGAATTTGCCCGCGCGCAGGACACGCCTTTCACCATTCCAGACGGTACATTGCTCGGCCCGGGAAAATACTTTGTTTTCTACCCACAGAGCTACGCGCCGCGCTCCGGCGAGAAGGTCTTTATTTATAATTCCAATAAAACAGATCTGCTCGACGCTGTGGAGATTCAACCACGGACGATTGGACGCTCCTCAGAAAATGATAATCAGTGGCTCTTTCCGGACGTCCAGTCTCCGGGCGCTTCGAATCTCTTCAAGTTCCAACGCGACGTCGTCATTAACGAAATTATGTATGGCGCGGTCGCTGGGCAGACCAACACGAGCTGGGTCGAACTCTTGAACAAGGGGACGAATCAGGTCGATCTGACCGGCTGGAACCTTTCGCCCGTAGATTATACTTTTCCTGGCACCACCATCTTGACTCCTGGCGAATATCTCGTCATCGCCCAGGATGCCGCGGCGTTGCGGGCTAAGTATCCCGCGATTCGAGTCCTTGGCGACTTTGCAAAAAGTCTCTCTCATTCCGCGGATGATCTTTTGCTCGATGATCAATTCGGAAATCCAGCCGACGAGGTGCGCTATTCCGATCATGACCCCTGGCCTGAATTCGCGGATGGCCAAGGCGCCAGCCTGGAACTTCGCGATCCGCACGCTGCTAATAGCAGCCCCGCAGCCTGGGCCGCCAGCACCGCGCCGGGCCAATGGCAAAGCTATACTTATAGCGCCGTCGCGGCCAGCGACAGCGGACCAACCCAGTGGAACGAGTTCGTTTTCGGACTGTTAGATGCCGGAGAGGTGCTGCTGGACGACCTGAGCGTGATTGAAAATCCGAGCGGTGCTGGACGAGAGATTCTGCAAAATGGCGGATTCGAAAAGGGGATTGCGTCCTGGCGTTTTCTCGGGACTCACCGCAACGCGACCGTAATGGTGGACCCGGATAATCCAACCAATCACGTTCTGAATCTGGTCGCGGATGGCCCGACGGAGCATATGCATAATCACGTTGAAACCACGCTATTGAATAATCTCCCGATTAAAAACGGCACGACCTACAAGATTTCGTGGCGGGCCAAATGGATCGCCGGCTGCAACAAACTCAACACGCGCCTTTATTTCAACCGCGTTGCTCGCACGACTTCACTGCAGCGGCCCGACCTGATCGGAACTCCCGGAACGCCCAATTCCGTCCTGCAAACGAACATCGGCCCAACCTTTGCCAACTTGAAGCATTCCCCCACCGTTCCTAAAGCAACGGACCTCGTTCAGATTTCAGTTCGCGCGCAAGACCCGGACGGAGTCAAGCGATGCCGGCTCTGGTGGGGCGTCAACGGCACGAACTGGACAGTCGCGGAAATGCTAGCCAACAATGGAATTTATACCGCCACTCTCCCAGCTCAGCCCGCCGCCACTGTCGTGCAGTTCTATATCGAGGGAGAGGATAACCGCGGGGCCATCTCCTTTTATCCACCGGACGGTCCGGCCAGCCGCGCGCTCTACAAAGTCAATGACGGTCAGGCGGTCTCTCCGCGCATTCACAATTTCCGTTTGATCATGCTTCCGGCCGAAGCCACCGCGCTGCACGCGGCCACGAACGTCATGAGCAACGGACGCTCGCTTTGCACGGTGATTTACGATGAAAATGAGGTCTTTTACAATTGTGGCCTGCATCTCCAGGCGAGCGAACGCGGCCGCCTGGACGACACGCGCGTCGGGTTCACGGTGAATTTTCCAGCGGATCAGCCCTTCCGCGGCGTTCACGATAAAATCACTTTTGACCGTTCCGGCGGCTGGTCTGGACGCGGTGGCCGCCAGGACGAAATCGTTATTCGCCATATCATTAATCAGGCCGGTGACTCGCCTGATATGTACAATGATTTGGTCCGGGTCCTGACTCCGTTAACCAGACACACGGGAACCGCGATGCTCTTGATGTCAAAATACGACAGCGGTTTCATCAACGGCTCGGTTTACCCTCAGGACGGCTCGATGTTTAAGCTCGAGCTGATTTATTACCCGACCACCAGCGTCGATAATGATCCTCAGCAGCCCAAGATTCCGCAACCGGACGGCGTGATCGGCGCTGAGATCGCAAATCTCGGCAGCGGGCACGAAGCCTATCGATGGTTCCTTCTCGCGGAAAATCATCCCGGTGACGATGACTATGACGGTCTCATTCAATTGGCCCAGGCCTTTGGCCTCTCCGGAGCAGCCCTCCAGCAAAAAACTTCCAGCTTGCTCGACATCGAGCAATGGACACGTGTCTTCGCGTTCAAATCGCTCAGCGGCGATGCGGATACTTATGGCTTCGGATTGCCCCACAATCAGCTCATTTACGTCCCGCCCCAAGGTACGCAGGGCAAGGCGCTCACCTTTCCCTGGGATATGGATTTCTCATGGAGCCGCGCTCCGACCGAGACGATAACCGTCGGCGGGAATATCGGAAAACTCATCCACACCATCCCCGCCAACCAGCGGCTTTATCTGGGAAATCTCCGCGATATTCTGAATGTTTCCTACAATACAAATTATATGGCGCGCTGGACCGCGCACTACGCGACACTCGCGGGCCAGAACTACAGCGGCGTCCTCAGCTATATCGCGCAACGCGCCAATTCCGTCCGCGGCCAATTGCCGGCTCTCGCCGCGTTCGCCATTACGAGCTTCGCCGGTGACACATTTACGACCAACGCTACCTCCATGACTCTCGGCGGGACCGCTCCTTACACTTTCAAGCGTCTGCAACTGAATGACGATCCTCCCGGCGCCGATTTTGCCTGGCCGGCAGCGCAGTCGTGGCAGGCGGTGGTGCCTCTGAATCACGGCGCGAATATCGTCAAACTGGTTGGCTACGATTTCCACAACCAGCCGCTGGCCACGAACCAGGTGACCATTATTTCGACGGCGGGCTTGGCGGATCGCGATGGAGACGGCCTGCCGGATGAATGGGAATTGGCGATGGGCCTGAATCCTGACCGCCCGGATGCAAATGAGGATCCCGATGGGGACGGTTTGAACAACCTGGCCGAGTATTTGGCCGGGACCAACCCGCTCGATCCCGCCTCAACGCTGCGCCTGTCGCTCGCGCAAATCAATGACCATGAATTTAACCTCTCGTTTGTCGCGCGCGCCTACCGCGCCTACCGGCTTCAATATCGTGTGGGGTTTGGCGCGGGATGGAGCGACCTCTTGACGATCCCCGCTGCTGGCCAGGACCGAACCATTACACAACCCCAAACCATTACAAAAGTGGCGCCTGCCCTGTTTTACAGATTGCTCCTGCAATCTTCGAGCCCCTGACGAACTAGGCTTTAGCCTCTTTTGTTCGCCTTGTCCCGAAGAACTTTTTGGAACGATCATCGCCGCACGGATTATGCCTGGCCGAGGCGGCCCTCGCTGGCCTTCGCGTCACCAAGTGGCGGCACCGTTCAAAGCATCAATTCGTCGTTCGAAGCCTTGAAAAACTCCGCTGGAATGTTTGCAGAAACGAGGTAGTATGTCGAGGCAAAACTCCCTTCCAATGGGAACATCTTCCAAAAAAGATGCTTGGCTGACCCCGCCGGAGCCGGCAAGGAGGCCGTAAAGAGCGGCCTCGATTTTGACTGGCGTGCGAGCTGTAAAGCCACAGAATTGGCGCGATTTCCGCTAGTTCCGCCAGGCAAATGTATTGATTAAGCGAAAAGAAGCTGTTAGTATTTAAGAAATCGTACTCGGATGTCGGACGAAAACAAACAAAACGGTAAGGATCGCAAGTCCGGTGATGTCAAAGTCCCGCCGCGAAACTGGCTGGTTTGGACCTTGATTTTGGTCGCGATACCGGTGGTTATCTTCTTGCGCACCAAGACCGAACACGCGTTTCCAGCGATGCTCCGCCCCCAGCTCGAAGCGCTCCTGGCAGATAAGGATTCGAAAATCGACGGCAAGATTTATTATGCTCCGCCTCAATCGTCGATGCTCTCGGAAATCTCAGGTAGATACTTTATTACAAACGCGCAGGGCGCGCTTAGCGAGATGCCTTTTCGCACCAAGACGCACCTGACCGACGATCTTACGCAAAAGCTCCTCGACCGCGGCTTTCAGGAAGGGGAGCCCAACACCCTTTTGATGAGCGTTTTTGTGACTGTGCTCCCAATTCTGCTCGTGGCGTTCCTCGTCTATTTCTTTTTCATCCGTCAGATCAAAATGGCCGGCAAGGGCGCGCTCAGCTTCGGGAAGAGCAAAGCCCGATTGTTAAGCAAGGAAAAGAATCGGACCACGTTCAAGGATGTGGCTGGCGTCGAGGAGGCCAAAGAGGAAGTTTCTGAATTGGTCGAGTTCTTGAAGGACCCGAAAAAATTCCAGAAACTCGGTGGACGCATTCCGAAAGGAATTCTGATGATCGGCGCCCCCGGAACCGGCAAAACCCTTTTGGCCAAAGCCATCGCGGGAGAAGCGGACGCCTCGTTTTTCAGCATCAGCGGCTCGGATTTCGTGGAAATGTTTGTCGGGGTCGGTGCGAGCCGGGTGCGCGACATGTTCGAACAGGCGCGCAAGAATACTCCCTGCCTCATTTTCATCGATGAAATTGACGCGGTCGGTCGCAGCCGTGGCCATGGTCTCGGCGGTGGGAATGACGAGCGCGAACAAACGCTGAACGCGCTGCTGGTCGAGATGGACGGCTTCGATACGCAGGAAGGCATCATTATCATCGCGGCGACGAATCGTCCCGACGTGCTTGATCCCGCGTTGCTCCGTCCCGGGCGTTTCGACCGCCAGATTACGGTTAACTTGCCGGACGTGCGAGGCCGCGAAGCGATCCTGAAGGTGCATGCAAAGAATGTGAAGCTCGAGCCAGGCGTTGACCTGGCGGTGATTGCTCGCGGAACGCCGGGTTATTCCGGCGCGGAGCTCGCCAACCTTCTGAACGAAGCCGCGCTTCTCGCCGCGCGCACCAATAAAAAAGCCATCGGAATGCCCGAGCTTGAGGAAGCTCGCGACAAAGTTCGATGGGGACGCGAACGTCGCAGCCTTGCCATGACCGACGAGGAGAAGCGCTCCACCGCCTGGCACGAAGCGGGTCACGCGCTCGTCAATGTGCTTTTGGAACACACGCATCCGCTGCACAAGGTCACGATCATTCCGCGCGGTCAGGCTTTGGGCGCTACCATGTACCTGCCGAAGCAGGATATCCTCAGCCATCGCCGCAAACAGATGCTCGACCAGGTCGCCACCACGATGGCGGGCCGCATCGCGGAAGAGCGTTACACGCAGGATATCTCCACGGGTGCCGCCGGGGATATTCAACAGGCCACTCAGCTCGCGCGAGCCATGGTCTGTCAGTTCGGCATGAGCGATAAGCTCGGCATGATCCAGTATGGCGATAATAATGAATACGTTTTCCTCGGGCGCGAAATGATTCGCAGCAAGGATTACAGCGAGAAGATCGCGGAAGATATCGACGCGGAGGTCAAAAAGATTATCGACGAGGGCTACCAGCGCGCCACAAATCTTATCGAAACGCATCGCGACAAACTCGAGATGCTCGCTCAAAAACTTCTCGAGTACGAGACTCTCGACGGCGCGCAAGTCGAAGAGATTGTTCGTTTCGGCCGCTTTACCCCGCCGACCGAAAAGCAGAACATCGAGCCGCCGACCGGAGCCCAGGCGGTGACCCCATTGCCCGAAGTCGTCAAACCCGCGCCCCCGAAGTTGCCGGGCTTCGGCTCACCGGCGCCCGTCACCGCCTGACTTGGAGTGCGGTGGCTCGTCGCCGCTTTTCAAGTCTCATTGAGCAGAGCTCGACGTATGAAGGTTTATGGGGCTGCCCCCCCAAGGGCTCGAAGGTTTTTTTGCTCGAATACATTCTCGAAATCTTCTCTTTCGCATGAATCCGTGAAATTAGTGTCAAACTCTCGAAAAAACTCCCAAAACCAACTTGCAAAACAAACCTTCGTTGCGCACTTTAATCCCCGCATTTGGGCGCGGTTAGCTCAGTGGTAGAGCACTACCTTGACACGGTAGGGGTCAGAGGTTCGAAACCTCTATCGCGCACCATCCTCCAAACCCCAGTAAAAAGCCAAGAATATGCGGTTTTATTGGGGTTTTTCAGTGGTTTTATAGTTAGCCACCAAAACCTGAAGCGACCTGAATCGACCTGAAGCGGCACGAAGTGACAAATAAAACGTGGCAATAAATGGCCATTTGTGGCAATCTCCGTGGCAATGAAAATCAAAGTGCGACCGACGGTAGCAAATGGAAAAGATTGCTGGTGCTGTGATTACAAACTCGAAGGGCGGCGGATCAGGAAATTCTTCGGCTCGGAGAAGGAGGCGTAGGATTACGTGAAAAATCTGGGCCGGGAGGAATCCCGCTTTGGGAATTCATGGCTTCAGATGGACGGTAAGGTCCGCTTGGGGCTGGCTCAGGTGGTCGCCGAAATCGCAGCGGCGAAACTCACACTGAAAGAAGTTTGGGAGGGCTACCAAATTTATGTTCAGGAGGTTCTCGCGGGCAAACCGGTCCCCGAGGAAATCACCCTGAAAGACGCCATTCGCGGTTTTATTATGGAAGGGGAAAGCCTCAACCATCGTGACAGCACCACCCAAGCTCGAGAATCGTTTTTGCGCGACTTCGCCCGAGGCCGGGAAGAGATGCTCATCTCTCGAATCACACAGGCCACTTGTCAGGAATGGTTTGACGCCCGTGCCCGCCACGCCCGCGAAACCAAAATCGGGGAAAAGAACAAATTAAACGCGTGGTTCACGTGGGCGATCAAGCATGGATACATGCGAGAAGGCACGACCCTTTGTCCGACCCCCGTGTCCCCGATAAAATTCGCGAAGGAGGACAAAAAAGTCCCGGCGATTCTGACGCCCGCCGAAGCCAAAGCTTTGCTGTCCTTCGCTGCCGAAAAAGAACCAAACGTTTTGGTCTTTATAACGCTGGGGCTTTTCACCGGCATTCGGCCCCAAGAGCTTCACAAAATCACCTTCGCGGATGTTCGCATCGAGGACAAGCTGGTCAACGTGGTTATCAGCAAAACTCGTCGGGGTCGTATCGCGCCCATCCCGGACTGCGCGATCCCGTGGCTGGAGCTGGCCAAAGCCAAAGGTCAATGGGGAGAATCCGGGGATGAAATCGCCCCGAGTCTGAACACCATGAAGAAGATTCGAATTCGCCTTCGGGAAGTTCTACCGAACAAAAAGTGGGAACATGACGTCATGCGGCATTCGTGCGCCAGCTACCGCTACGAGCAATGCCACAACCTCGGCGTCGTCGCCAAAGAACTCGGCAACTCGCCGCAAATTCTGGAAAAGAACTATCTGCAAACTGTCACTCCCAAAGCGATGCAGGAATTCTACTCTATCGTCCCGGCTTAAAACTCCCGACCACTCGGGGCCAAAGCGCAGCCCAATGCTCCTGCCTCCAGGCCCAGACTCAAAACCACGGAGCAATACGCAGACAGCGAAATGCGCATCCGCTTGGCCCCGGCTTCCAGCTTCGCTTTCAGTTCGGAGCCATTGTGGTGCAGTCGTTCCAACATCCCGACATTGAACAGGCGCTTGCGGCGGGGCTTCCGAAACTCAATTGCCTGGCGCTGATCGATTTGCATCGGTTCCCGCGTGAGAAGGAAAGAGAGTGGAAGGATTGGCAAGCTAAAGCTTCGGAGATGGAGGCGAGCCTTCAGAACGACCCGCAGGTAGGATATCAGGTGAGAAAGATTTTGTGTTGGACGGGGGCTTGTGCGGCGCTATTGAGGAAGCTGGCGGCGGCGGACGCTACTAAGCACCGGGTGGGGCGACCTCCCGGATACGCAAAGAGGGGATTTTGGATTATTCATCCTCCCGAGGAGACCTAACGTCCCGCGAGGCTTTTTATAACCGGCTACCCCCCTTTCCCTTTATTATATAACTACTACTACTCTAAATATATACCCACCCCCTCCCCCCTCCAAGATGAGCCGGGAAGTGCTGGCTCAGGCTAAAACTATGAAAACAGATCCATCAATCCCCTTTTCCCGGGCTACCGGCTGCTGGAAGTGGGCGAAGCCATCGCATCCGGGGATGAATTCAGCGCCCTCTGCGGCCCGGAACTCTCGTGGCACCCTACCGGAGCCGCCGGGGCTCCCGTAGCCGCCGCCAGCGCGGGGCAATACGCCTTTGCCACCCGAGGCATCAAAACGCGTCCCAGGCCCCTCCCAGCCCCAAAGCGGGCCGTTCCTGTCCGCTGGTCAGGTGGTAGGCTCGGCAGGGCAATTCAATGACGGCAGCTTCGATCAGGCACGAAGGCGGCAAAACGCGCCTACTACCCGCCAATTCGCTTCCGGCGCAATCCCAGGACACTGGCGAGGGCAAGGGCAGGTGCTTCTGTATCGAACTCAAGCGACCATTCCGAGCGCTCGGCGGATTGGCCTGCCCTTCATGCAACACCCATTATGGGCTGACACAGCAGGGCGGGTCCTGCAGGAGTGTTCGGCCCGGTGCGCCGAGGCACAGTAGCAGTCCCGGAAAGCCCAATCAATTTCGTCCGCTACTGGGCAGTTCGCTGCCTAATAGGACGGAGCGAGCGAAGGCTCGATTCCATTACGAAATAAAAACCTGATCACGGAGGCAGGCCCGCGGTGCCGCGCATAACGGCCGAAAAAGCACACCGACTCTCGCGCGTCTGGCTGGCGGCTTTATGAATTGCGAGTCCCAGAGGGGGTGTGGTCGCCGCAGCTTTTCTGGCGACGCGTCCGCTACAAACTCCCCCGACTTTTCATCGGGTAATGACCATGTTTCTGGAAAATTCTTCAAAAAAAATGTTGCTCTTAGGCAGCAACTTACATCGCTTTTTGGTATCCGCGCTAGGTAAGGAGTAAAATGCCTGTTTACAGGCCACACTAGGTTTCTAGTATGGGTGTAGGCGAAGAACAAGCTATGATTAAACAAACAACACTGGAACAAACAACCAGTTTCCCTACGACCGTGGAGATTAGACCCACTCGCCGCTATCGGCATTACAAAACGGACGCTGAGCGACTACAGGCGATCCGAAAACGGGCAATCAAATATTACCGGAACTACCGGGATTTAATTAACCATCGGCGGCGGCTCGCCTACGCCAACAAACACGAGTCGGCCCAAGCCGTCCCGCAAGTGGAGGTGCTGGCGTGAAACGCTTAGAGCTGGCAGGAAAACGTTTCGGATATCCGCCGCGAACGGAGGCTCAAACATGCTATAACTCGAAGGATGTTGGGGATTTTCGCTACGGCATCACCCCAGCCGAGTTCGCGGCGATCTGGGAAGCGCAGGACGGACTTTGCGCCATCTGCGCCGAGCACATGCGGCCTGCCTCCCGATGGCTCTTTGTCGATTACTGCCACACCACCAAGCGCGTGCGCGGCCTGCTCTGCCAGCCCTGCAAAATCGCCCTCGGAATGCTCCGGGAAAGCCCCTACATCACCCGGCAAATGCTGGACTATATCCAGTTCTACCATGGCGACTTTGACCCGTGCGCCCCGGAACCGGATAGAGAAGAATTTTAGAACTCATGAGCAATATATCAACCGAAGCCTTAAAAGCGCTGAACCCCGAAACCGCCAAATGCCCCCTCGAAGTCTACTTCGACCCGGATGGCAAATACTGGGCTTTGAATGCCTATAAGGAGTGGCACAAAATAGACCGCGAGATACTCCGGCTCAAACTCAAGCAGGCCGGGCGACGAAGCTTCCTGCTTAAAGCC